>CBDUXN010000083.1:0-14599 GCA_965371185.1 uncultured Thermoplasmata archaeon | reverse complement strand
CATTCTGAATCATTTTTGCTTCTGATTGCTTCTTAGGCTCTTTTCTTTTAAATGACCAATAACCAATTACAATTGTTACTGCAATACCTAAAATGCTTATTATTATACCCGCAAAGACAGGATCTATTTCAGCCATTTATATCACCTAAATACCAAACGCTTTCATACACACATCCTTTCCAAATTCATTTCAATCCAATAAGAAGAATTCTTTATAATATCTTTTTCTTATAACATCATAAATTTCTTCACCTCTTCTATATAATTTTTCATCATCATCTCTATATAATTTTTCAATTTCATTTAAGAATAATCTTCTAAATTCTTTAGTATCTTTAATAATCTCAATTATTCTATGAAAACTATATGCAAAAGTGTTCCAATTTTCTTCTTCCATTTTGATAATTTTTAAGTACGCATTAAATATTTCTTGATCCAAATTTTCTATTAATATATCTAACGCATCAGTTCTTGCCCTTTGATCTGCACTTTCAGAAATTAATGTATCGATTAAAGGTTTTTTTGATTTTTCAATAATATCCTTAACTTTTGATATTTCAACCTTTTTCTCTTCTTTTCTTTTTTCAAAATTAATCATATTTTGTATTAGTCTCACAATTTGCCATTGAAAGTTAATATCTATTTCATTGGGAAGTTTATCTACCAAATCCCATAATTTTTTATTATCTTTAATATCATATAATTGACTAATCGTTCTAAGATTTATTAATGCCCTACTTTTTATTCTTTCATTTTCTTCCTCATAAAATTCTTTTAAATTGTTTTCAATATTTGTATCAATAGCTTCTTGGGTAGGTCTTATTTTCTCCTCAATTTCATCATATTTTGGTACAATGATATCTTGTTTCTCTCCTATTCCCAATGCTTCGGGATCAGGAAAAAATATGCCTGTATCTTCTTGTGCTTTTCCTTTTAAATAAACATATCTCCCTCTTCCTTTTTTTTCAATTAACCCCATTTTATTTAACCTACAAATGGTTCCCCACGCTGTAGAATATTGAACCTCTATTGCGTCAAGTAAATCATCTACCGTTATAATATCCTCACTATGTTCTTTAAAATATTTGAGTATTTTAGCTGTTTTTGTATCTCTACTTAGGAGTTCCCTTTCCATATCTTCTGTTGACATTTACATTCCCCATATTTTATATTCTACATCCATACACCATGCACCATATATATATCTTTAATAATATATATAGTTATCGTTCCATTTCAAAATACAGATTTCTTAATTTTAACCCTTTCAGCACCTGGTTTTAAAAAATCAAGCGACATCCCAAAAAATAGTATATAATGAACTTGTGGTTGATAACGGTCGATTTGGGTAATATCAATTAGTGGAGTAAGAGCCTACTGCGTTATCCGAGGGTTTACATTTCTGTATGTCGTTGAGGGCTATCGCTGGGGTTGCGGAACAGCACAGCACTCTCGGAGGTGCTAGTGGTTCCTGACGAAACAGTACTGTACGAAACTGTCGAGTAGATGCTGTCTGGCTATACCTTTCTCAGGATTTTCATAGATCCAGAGAGGTAGATTGCTCTGTTCGGCTTCTTGGATGTACAAAAGCTGTTTCACATTGTGGGAGATCACTTTCAACCCCAGCTCACGCCTTTGCATGAACCAGATCCGAGAATATAGCTGGTGGTCGAACCGTTGTTTCACTGCGCCGAATATGGATTCAACGTAGACACGGAGATGATAGATTATCAGATAGCCCCATGGCATTGTTCTGAAGAGGGTGACCATCTCATACCAGGCTTTGACACCTTTTTTCTTTGCGGTGACATTCTTCTTTATCTTGAAGAATGTGAATCCCTTTTTGTTTCCAACGAGTTTACAGTTCATCCGAGATAGGTATCCAGCATCCCCGCAGAGTATGAACTCTATTAGGGATATGCCGGCTATCAGCCTTGGGAAGCCTGGAGAATCGTGCTTGTAGGCTTTTGTTATGGCAAAGGAGTATATCAGGCCTAGCTTGTGGACGACCAAGGCATGGAGTTTCAAATGGTCCTTTCTCCGGTTCTTTTTTCTTGTTTTGATGTCAAACCAACTTGAACTCGTTTTCAGTCTGAACCCTGTTGAGTCCACATGTAGTACCGTCCTTTTAGCTAAGAGCCTGCTCCTTACAAGAGCCCTGTTAAGGCTGTGGAGGTATCTCATCGACAGCCGTTTCGCTCCTCTGTGGTATGTGGAATGAGAAGGCAGTTTTATTCCAAACTCCTTCTGCACAATTGCATTCGTGTTCAGGACTGATTCCATCTGCTCGTATCCTAGGTTAAGCAATGCACCTAACACAAGAAGGCATACAACTATCTTTGGAGGATATGGTGGTCTACCTCTTTTCTTGGTCTCCCAAGCGTCTGGAAGGGAGTATACTGCTCTCTTGATTACTGGGATTGCTCGTTCTAATAGACTGCGGTTTACTCTTCCAGCTATTGTAGGGTTGATTCTAGAAATTCGTTTGCCCATCCCTTTTGTTCCCATCCTATTTCTTTCACTCCTCATGGAAGAGAAGCGAATGGCGTATCGTTATGCGTAGAAAAGTAGTTCACGGTCTGCTATCAATACCTCTCATAGAATTTTGGGATGACGCCAAAAAATTCAAAAGCCTTATATACCACTAAAATACAATTTTCTTAATTAAGCCACCTTATGAACGTAATAAATATGGATGAACTAGGCACAGATAACCCACAAAGATCATCCGTCCCGAGAGCTGATTAAGCCAAAGCATTGCCAACAGAACACATATGGTTCTGACGCAGTTTGAGAATTCAGGTCATTTCTTTTTGGCCTCAATCTCCCGTAGTTGTTTGTAAAATAAATAATATATGATACACATACCTATGAAAAGAGATACAGCCATTATGATGTTTTTATCTTTAAATTCTGGAAATAAAAAAAGAATAAGCATTATCGGTATTGAAAGAACAACAATGAGTATAACAAAGCTGATTATCATATTCCTCAAAATAATAAAGAAATCCAAATTTTTATCATATATGTTGTTAAAATATGAGGATATTTTTTTAATTATTCTATCTGACATATCCGTTATACCCGTTAATTTAGTATATGACTAATAGTATAAAAATTTGTATGGGGTTTGAAGATTAAATATATCCTCATTAAGCTAGCGGTATCATGATCGATCAAAAGATCTTCAAATATCTGCGAAAATCTCACAAAAAATATAAATCTAACAAAGACCATAGGTTAATTCGGAATATCCTTTGTGAGGGCAAAACATGGAAGGCAGGGAGAAGAAGATATTAGCTGCGGTTATAACCGTCGTGTTGATAAGTGCAGGCGTAGGTGCAGCTATTCTAAATCTCGAAAAAATCCAGGAGTTTTTCGAAGATCTGACTGGGAAGGATGATTCGAACGGTGGTAACGAGTCTGAAGATTTGAATGGCCCAGATAACCAACCCGGGGAGAGCAGGCCTGTCAGCGAGACCGTAAAATGTCTTCTTTCCTCATCCTCCAAAAGAAGCATCGGAAGCATGACCACCTTGGTTTCATCCGATTCTGAATTCTTTCCCTTGATTGGCACGCCTATCGCAATCAGTTACAGAGGCACGAGTAAGGACGCCAGCCCCCTTTTGATTGAGGGTAAAGGAGCCTCTGATTTTCTGGGAATATATAATTCAACAGGATTGATAACCATAGGTGATGCAGGAGGGGCAACAGGCGATCACGCATTTCCTGGGAGCGCAAGAACTGCTTCTCTTAATGCTGCCAAGACGATCTGGAGCTATTCCGATGGAGCTTTGATCATTGAAAATGGTAAGAGAGGTTATGAGATCGGCCTGGTTGCCGCCCCTCTGGCAGCTTATCTCAACATCCCAGTTATCGTTACCAGGACCATGGATAGTTTGGTTAAAGAAACTTTATCAGGGCTGGGTGTTACATACACCCTGATATGTGGCAATGTGGAAGAATACGGTGAGACGTATTATCTTCCAACCATAAGCGATGCGCTGGATCTGTGTGTTGAGTTCCTTAACTCGCGCTTTGGTAAGATATCTTACATCACAATTACTAATTCCGAGGATGTTATTTCCCATTACGGCATTTCCGAACTATCGTGTTTGGCCCCCTATCTATCCTCCTATTACGAAGGACTGGTATTGAACTGTCCCATACCAAGACTGCCTTCAAATATTTTTGATGAATCAGATGAAAACATCGCTTTTATCGTCAATGAGACGATCCCTGAGATCAAAACTGAGCTCGAAAAATTATTGGATGAATTTTTGGATTTGGGCATATATTCATATTATGTAGTCGATAGTCCTTACCTCGCAATCCTTGGTGACCCGTATTCCATACCTTTTTACTATTTTGAGAATCCTAATCCAAGCACGGATCCGCAGGCTGATGACGGTTGGATAGCTACCGATGATTATTATGCTGATTTGGATAACGATCATAACCAGATCGAGCTTGCAGCTGGGAGGGTTTTGGCACTGTCTTTGTCAGGAACCAGTGCCCTGATATCAAGATCCCTATTTTACAGCAAGTATATGGCATGCTGGGAGGCCGACTCTCGGGTAAGTGATGCCAAGAACGCGGAGTGGAAGAGCACAGCCTATGCTGCAAAAGGCGATGATTGGAATGGAGCTATATGGGTCATGACCAACGATTACTGGTATGAGGTTAATTATCTGCAAAGCCAGGGCTACACGGTTCATACGACACAAAGAAGAAGCTCAGGAGCGACAGTTTCCCAGGAGATTTTAAACTATTATTCATCCTCAAGCATGATATATGTAATTGCGCACGGCTCTCCCGACGGCTATCAAATTGTGGATGGTGTGGAATCTAGTGATGTTAAGAACTGGGACATGGGCCCTTCCGTCCAGGTTCTTACCTCTTGCAGTGCCGCGAGAACAGACGTTCCGGACATACAAAATACCATCTCCCTATCGTTTATTGAAGTGGGTGTTAATGCCTACATTGGCGGTTCTAGAACGGAAAGCTCTGCGGATTCACCCGCCTTGAGTGCGAATGCTATAGAATCAATGGTATCTTTTGATGAACCTGTTGGCATTGCCTGTCGCGATGCTAAAAATATATTTTTAGAGAGTGATGACAGCTACGAACACTCTGCAATGAGGGTGCTTTACGGAGACCCTGCGTTCGATCCGTATCAGCCTTAGTTCTCGTGGGTAAATGGGAATAGTTTACAAAGTGATAGTGGTCTTTTTCTGGATAAACCTCACATCTACGAAGGGTGCTTATCCCCTTCACCCTCCACATCTTTGTCTATGGCATGAATGGTTCGATATAGACGCACATGACTTGTGCTCCTGTTGTACTTTGTTGTTCGTTCGGCAGCTCCAGTATGTTGATTTCATGGAGGTCGTCTAGATCATTCATTTGTAAATAGCTATCTGATAATGTGTAAAGGGTGTCGTCGATGTAAAACGATCTTTTTATCTCAACACCATAGTTATAATACCAATAATATCCGTATTGGTCGTCATCGTTTGTGGGGTGACTGATTGTGCCCTTCAATTCGAAACCATCTTCTAGGGAGATATCAAAGACATATGCACAGGTTGTGGTGTAATTGAGTCTGACAGGAATCACGAGTAGATTCCTTTCCCTACTAAACAGGAAGGCATGGGGCTCGTAGGATGCGATTGTACTTGTATAACTATCTCCTATTACATATTTTGATATCTCTTTTGGATTCTCAACATCGGTGACATCGAACAATGAGAGTTTGACGCCCTGTGTCCAACCGTTTGCAGTGGCTTCTTTCCCCAGCCCTATTACATGGTTCTCATCGTATGGGTGAAGGTAATCCGACCAGCCAGGTATAACCAGCTCCCCCAAAAGTTCGGGGTTCTCAGGATCTGAAAGATCGATGACAAAGAAGGGATCCACCCTCCTGAATGTAACAAGATATAACCTGTCTCCCATGAACCGGGCAGAGTACATCCTTTCATTCGGGGCTATGCCTTCCAAACTGCCTACGATATTCAGGTCCATATCAAGGACATATACCCTTTGTGAAGAAGACCACCCTATCGAGACTGCTACCCTGAAATAATCCTTGTGTTCGTCCATGGAAAAACGATTAAGAAGCGTCCCCTCAACTTCTCCGTGTGCTTGGTAGAGTATCTCTCCGTTGTCAATAGAGATTCTATGAATGGAGGTATTCCTATTGTAATTTAGATAGTTGTACTTGTAATACGTAATGTAAATATTGTTCAACGATACATAGATATTGCTCGATGAATCCATGAGTATAACCCTCATATCCGCAATTTCGGAAGGATCAGTAATGTCTATTGACAGTATCGTAGTGAGCTGAAGGTAATAGTACATCGAGGAGGTGTTATTTGAACAGTTTAAATAGTAAATCTCGGAAGCTGGAACAGGCAGATCATATTCCTGGAAATTTCTGTACATATACTGTGAAGTTATTACATACACATGATCTCCGATCATCCTGGACTGCAGTAGATTACCTCTGATAAGGTGAGAGTCCAATAAGCTTGGTTCCTCCCTGTCACTTATATCGAAAATATCTATGAAGGTTGCCTGGTAGTATATGTAATTGAGGTAGTAGACCTTCCCGATATCGAATTTAACTTTCTTACCATTTTGATTAACTGAGTAATAATGGCTCTCCAAAGAAACTGGCGAAGGGTCGATTTGATACACAGCTCTCCGGCCCAAAACAACCAAGGTATCATCCTTCACATACATCTCCCGAATAGAGCCTCCGGTGTTTACGGTCGAGAGGATTTCTGCATCCTCAGGGGGATTAACCTCTATAATAAAAACACTGCATTTATCTTTGGAGACGATATAAGCATATTCACCATCGGTTTTTACAATGTCTCCCTCATCCACACCTGTAACCTGGACATTGGTTGTTGAATAACCCGAGGAGGATAGTGGGGTGGCCTCACCAACTGATCCCATGGTAACCCATCCAGAATTCGAGGTATATGACCTATAAATGGTTTGTACTACCGTGTGATTCTCCAGGTAACTTTTTAATTCCTCAATTGAAGAAAATTTGTCTACCTCATCAGAATCCTCGTTTTCGATAAAGGGGGTTGTATATGACTTGGTGGTAGGTTCTTCGAAGGACCCCACCTCCACCTCGTCCATGTAATCTTTGGGTATAAGTAAAAGTCTCTCATCCTCACTTTTTATCACAACATAATCCCGGTAAAGAAAATCGACCGGTTCATCATCATATTCACTTTGGTCAACGACAAAATTTTCCTTGTCCACATTGCCCAAGGTCATGTTTACAAACAAAGCCATGCCCACGAATATTGTTGCCAAGATTATTTTCTCCTTTAGTATCATACTTATCACCCTATTTTATACCCCATATCAGTTTGGGTTACATTTTATATGTACTTTATGTGGTTATAACCACATTATACACCAATTAAACCATCATGTAAATAGGATTTTTGGCACGTTCGTCCAATTGTTAGCATGATTGTCAAAACATAGTTTTAGCATAATTTTAGTATCTATTATCCTCTTTACTTCCGCTAATATGAAAGATCATCTCCTAAAATTATGAATAAGGTTTTCCAATATTTTCCACCTAACATGTGCAAGGTCCTTTCAAATCAAGGGGGCTTATGTCCTTCACCTAAGGGAAAACCTTCCTCACCCTCCGAACATCTTCTTAAAAAATCCTTTGGTAGAAGTATCGTCTGGGGCGGGAATATCGCCTTTGATCGTGTCACCAGATGCGCCGTCAAAGAGAAGTTCATAACGCTTTCCTTTATATTCGTATTTCAAGAACCAAACAGGTGCATGCACGAATTCCGTGTTTTTGATCTCAAGCCCTGTGTCGATGCTCTGGAGCACGTCCATCTCAGAGGATAGGAGAAACTTGTGATGCTCCTCGATCTCCTGCTTCAGAATGGTATGCGCCTCCCTTTCGTCCATCTCCGCGTTAAGGTACTTTGCGTTCTTCGATACATGCGCAAGGTCGAACTCAACCTTACCGCTAAGCGGAATTTCGTACTCCTTCGTGGGAAAAGTTGAGGCTCTCCTCCCCAATATCTTCCAGTGGTATTCCCTTGTGAAATCCCCTTTCTTTGGGATGTTCTGGCCTGTTCTGGTGAGCACTCCCTCGTATTTCGAGTGGGCAGCCAAATGGACCACAAAAAAAGGTAGAAAAATCAGGTTCGTCTCCTGCACCTTCGACTTCCTTGCCAGATCCTCGGGCTTTAGAAAACCTGTTCCCATCCACTGTTTCGCCATGGAAGATATCTGCTCCTGGGAATATTTGTTAGGAATTATCGAATGCCTGAGGAAGTACTTCTTGCCCACGGCCATGTTCAGTGCAGCGCCGCAGTACTCGCAGGTTACTATTACCTCCCCTGCCTCCAGTTTCAGGGGCGCGCCGCAGTTGGGACAGGAAACCCCCTCAGCGATCTCAGTCATGTCTATCAAAATAGTGTAATGGAGATAGTGGATATAACATTTGTTATGATAACATCGGTATCTATAATAACACATACCTGATCAAAAGATACATGCTAGATATTCCAACTGTGATTATCATCACAGGCAGCCCTATTTTCATGAACTCCCTGAAGGTTATGGCATGTTTTGTCCTTTCAGAATAACCAAGTACCACAATGCTCGCCGCAGTACCGATGGGCGTACCGTTTCCTCCCAGGCATGCCCCCAGGCTCAATGCCCAGTAGAGGGTTGTCACTCCTCCTATACTCTCCAGATCTCCAATACTGAGCGATAATGTGCTGACTATAGGTATCATGGTGGCTGTGGCAGGAATGGCACCGATGAGGGAGGATGTGAAGGCTGCCACCCAAAGGATCAGAATGATGGCTGTAACTGGGTTGCCTCCAATAATGCTCAGGGTTCCGTCAGTTATGACCCCTATCAAACCCATCTCGATTGCTCCGGCGATTATGATGAAAAGAGCGGCGAAGAACAACAGCGTGGGCCATTCCACGCGTTCTAGGGCCTCATGAATATCCACACCGCTCAACAACAGAAGGAGAATGGCACCCAATAAGGCGGATTCGGCGAGAGATATGCCCACAAAATCATGGATTATGAAGAGTACGATAACGATGACAAATATGAATATTGACCTCTTGAAGAGTTTCATGTCTTTTATGGCGTATCTCTCTCGGATCTCTTCTATATCCTCCAGCTTCCTGGCCTCACCCAATTTTCCTTTATAAAATATCCTTACCAACAAAATGAAAACGATCATATTTATCAGGATGATGGGTGCGATATTCAAAATAAAATCCAAAAAATTCAGTTGAAAAGCCGAGCCTATCATTATGTTCGGCGGATCTCCGATCACGGTTGCCGTGCCGCCGATGTTGGATGCCAAGGCCTCTGATATCAGCATCGGTACCGGGTTTATTTTCAGGACCCGGGCCAACTCTATGGTTGCAGGCACCATCAACAGAACCGTGGTGACGTTGTCCAGAAAAGCGCTTAGGAAGGCAGTTATGATGATGAGCATGAGCATCAACTTCCAGGGATCGCCTTTCGCGATCTCATAGGCTTTGAGCGCGGTCCACTGGAAAAATCCTGTTTTGCTCAATATTCCGACGATGATCATCATGCCCATGAGAAGGCCTATGGTTTCGATGATGGTCCCAAACGTTATGGCACCTGCCCCTCCACCATTGTAGAGGACGTCGAACCCATTTCCAAAGGCTTTCATGGCGATTATCATCAAAGCAGCGCCAACCATGGCTGCCACAGTGCTGTGCAGGTGTTCTGTTAAAATCAGCACGAACGTTAGCACCAATATGATAAGGGCAACGATAACCTGTAGTTCTACCGTATATGGCGCCCCCTTACGAGAATTATTGGAAGGGGTGAAGTGGCGCACATTTCTCTTGCTATATGGCCCATGACCACTTTTTTAAAGATGCCTCTCTTCCCTGCGCCCATGACTATGAGATCGTGGGAATCAGCATGTTTCAGTATCGTTTCAGCAGGATCGCCAATGTCTATGATTTTCTTCAATTTAACTTCAAAATGTTTTGCCTTCCAGACGACATTTGCCATGACTTTTTCTGCGTGTGCTTTGTCCTTTTCCCTACTCGCCTCAATGACAAAAAGCGCGGTGAGCTCCCCGTTGAAGCTTTTTGTTGTGTTCAGAGCCACATTCTCCAGGGCCTTCTGATCCAAATGTGCACCGCCTATGGGCATGAGTATTCTCTTTGGCTCCCGTTGGCTTGCAGCCGTACTCACGATCAGCACTGGACAGAGCGTATGCTTCAGAACGTTCTCTATCGTGCTTCCCAAGCGAAAGCTCTGCACACCATATTTACAATAGGAACGCATCACTATCAGGTCTATGTCCTCGGATTTTGCATATTTATTGATCTCCTTCGAGGGGATGCCATGAACAACCTCCTTTTTCTCTATCTTGATGCCTTCTTCCAGTAGCAGCTTTTCAGCGTGCTTAATGGCCTTCTGCGCGCTCTCCTCAAGCATCTGCCTCATCAGCTTGGTGAGATGCGTGCCCCTCACATCTGGTTGAATCACGCTGATCACATGGTATTTACCAAATGGAAACGCCAAAGTGGCGTACCTGATGGCATGATCCTCTAAGCCTGTTCCGTCAGTTGGTATCAGGATTCTTTTGAACATCTCCTCACCCTGGGATTTACTGCCATAAGAATACAGGTAAATTATATTTTCCCATCGAAATTAAATAAAATATGCCACTGAGTAAAAAGGTACAGATAATAAGCCTCTAGGAGGGAGGAGGTTTAGCCTATTATCATTAATTCTCAGTGGCGTGCCATTCTATATCACTTAAAGTAATTAAATTTTACTGTTTAATCCATATTCTGCGATATCTGGCTGAATATTTCGCCCCAATTAATGGAGAATCTGGCTCCGGTTTTGTGAATTTTATGCAAAATCAAAAGCTTTAAATAATATCACTTCCGTAAATACAATGGTTTTCACACAATCTATTTATACAAAATGCTAACTAATACATAAACATACCGATAAGTATATATATGGGAATTTGCATTACGCCCAACACACGGGGGATCAAGTGTATTGTTTAGGACAGGTAAAGGGCATAGGATACAATGGAAAGCTCATCGTAAAAGGGAAATTCGCTCCAAAACTCTCCACGAAGGTGATGAACAGGTCTTTGGAGGTTATCGGCACTGTAACAAGGTTTTTCGGTCCTGTAGATACCCCCTATATAGCGGTTAAACCACTGAAAAATCGTAGACCTTCCCTTGACTTGACTGGGAAAGATGTCTATGTTCGTGAAAAAACCAGATAGATTAGGGTTAAGAGGTGTGTGAAAATGGCTAAAAGAAGTGCAGCCACGGATGAATTGACGAGATGCCCTGAATGCAACAGCTCACACTTGACCAGGGCATATGATCGAGGCGAATTGGTGTGTGAAGATTGCGGTCTCGTGCTGGATGAGCAGCTGATAGATCAAGGCCCGGAATGGAGGGCTTTCGATTCCGAGCAGGGGGAAAAGAGGGCAAGAACCGGCGCGCCGATGACCTATACCATACATGATAAGGGCCTTTCAACGGAGATAGGTTGGAAGAACAAGGATTCCTATGGAAAGAGCATCCCAACGAGGAACAGGGCGCAGCTCTACCGCCTTAGAAAATGGCAGCGAAGGATCCGTGTCTCCAACGCAACTGAAAGAAACCTCGCCTTCGCACTGAGCGAACTGGACAGGATGGCATCAGGCATGGGGTTGCCCAGGAACGTTCGGGAAACCGCGGCTATGATATACAGAAAGGCAGTTAACAAGAACCTCATCCGAGGACGGAGCATCGAAGGCGTCGTGGCGGCGTCTCTGTATGGGGCGTGCAGACAATGTGGAGTGCCGAGGACGCTGGATGAGATAGCCTCTGCCTCAAGGGTGGGAAGAAAGGAGATCGGGAGAACATACAGATTCATGACCCGGGAGCTGAAACTGAAGCTCATGCCCACAAGGCCCCAGGATTACATCTCCAGGTTCTGTAGTGAACTAAAACTCAGCGGTGAAGTTCAAACAAAGGCAGCTGAGATTCTGAAGGATGCTTCGGATAAGGAGCTGACCTCAGGGCGGGGTCCAACGGGTGTGGCCGCTGCTGCGATATACATTTCCTCGATAATATGCAATGAGAGAAGGACACAGAGGGAAGTGGCTGACATCGCAGGCGTGACCGAGGTTACCATCAGGAACCGCTATAAGGAATTGACAGATAAGCTGGGAATCGAGATCCAGCTTTAAGATCATCCATCATTTCGAGTGTTGACATGGGTGTAAAAGATCAGATATGCGATTTTCTTTCCATCCAGAATTCAGGGTAAATGTTGGTTTATACGATCCTGAAAAGGATTTTTTAGAGAGGATACAGGCCAATACTGATGGCATAATGGTAAAAATCTTATGCGCTGACTGGTGCCCAGATTCCAGGATGCAGTTACCGAGATTCCTTTCAGCGATATTAGCTCTGAGCCACCGTGATTTTGACATAGAGTTCATCGATGTGGATAGGAACAAGGAGGATGAGGAGGGAGAGGCTAGAAAACAGAACGTATTTGCTATCCCCACCTTCATTTTCATACATGATGGCGAAGAGATAGGCAGGATTATAGAGAGACCGAAAGAGAGCATGGAAAAGGATATTTTGGAGATAATGGGGAAAGAAGAAAACGCCCCGGCTGGGATTTGAACCCAAGTCCCGGGCTATCGGCAGCCTTGGTTTTCAAGGCTTCTCAGCCAAATAAAAGGCTACGACAGGCCCGGATGATAGTCCGCTACACTACCAGGGCTAGTTGAGGCCAAGTTACCCCCAAATCAAGTATCTCGTATTTAATGATTGAGTGGGTTACAGGCCTCTATCGAGAATTTCTCCCATTTCCCTCTCAAAAAGGTCTACTACGTCCTTGGAGATTTCAGCCCTCAAATGATCTGGGATGAGGTTCAGGCCGAGCTTTGCTCCAGATTTTGCGAGCCTGAGCGCTGCATGGACTTCCTTGATTTTGGCTTCCAGGTATTCGTTTATTGCCTCTTTGATCTCCTTTTTGAGTTCTGGGTCTTCATCAAGTTTCTGTCTTATGTACCGTTTTATCTCATCCCTTACCAGATCACGAACCGCATCGATAATCAGGTCCTTTTGAGGCATTATATCTGAAACAGCGCCCTTCAGTAATTGGGTTAATGAATCGTCAGTATCGTTCATAGAGTCACCCTCATTATCTTATTTTAAGGAATATGTTGGGAGGTATAAAAAGCTTGGGAGAAATTGAGGGCGTGGTGAGGGGTGTATGCAAACAATAACGTTAGAGTCGCCTCCATTATCTATTAATCCCACTAGACATCCCCCCTTTTGGTCATTAATCGGCACGAATTACACAAAAAATGCCCCTAAGGCCAATTTGCATATGTAGAACAGTTTCGGTTACCTCTCCTACAAAGGTTTATATCTGTAGGAATCGCTTTTCTTGCTTAAGGACGGAATGGAATGAAACTTAAGAGGGACAGGCACACTGTTTCGATGCTCACCGATCATTTGGTGTTTTCTCCGAAATATCGAGGGAAGGTATTGGTAGGTGAGGTTGCGGTAAGAGCAGAGGAAATAATTACACAGATATGTAACGAATCAGGGGTGGAGATAATAGAAATAGCGATCAATGCAGATCATGTCCATATTTTCTATCTATACCCTCCGAAGTACTCTGTGAGCGATATCGCCCAGACCATAAAACGGAAGAGCAGTATCGTGCTGCGGAAAGAATTCCCACACCTGAGAAGATGGTGTAAAGGGCACTTATGGGCGCCATCTTGTTTTCACGGAAGCGTTGGGCAAGGCTTTGATGTTGTAGAAAGGTATATAACATCTCAAAAGCAATACCTTTAAACGAGGGCGGAACCTTTTAACAGGCCCTGTATTTATATGCGGGGTATGTAAGCTTATATAAGCTATATATAGCTATATTGGAGTACGTGACTTAAAGGCGAGGCGTATTAAAACTTAGGGGTGTTAAACATTCATAACTTATGGTTCTGGGAAAGGCTATGGCGATGGTTTAAAAGGGAGAAAAATATTGATATTGAGAAAGAACATCTAAAAGAGGAATATAATAAAAAAATTTCTATAGCACAAAGAAAATTTAATTATTATTGTCCTGTTTGTCTTTTTCAAACAAATACATACAGTATCAAATGCCCTAAATGTAAGAAATGTGAATTATTGGAAACAAATAAGATAGTATTCTAATAAATTATAGAATTGTATACACCCCGACATAAAGTAAAGCCTCGCCTCGCTCCGAGCAGGCTGGGCGAGCGGGCCAGCGCAGGAGCGAAAGGTTAGGGGAGGTCGGATGCCCCACTTCGAGGCCAGCGAGGGAGCGTCGGCCGAGAAGTTGCGAGGGCTTGACCCGAGCAACAACGAGTCCAACGAGCTTGTGGGGTAGTTGGTGAGCAAGTTTGAGCGATACTAATATAAGCGAATAAAGCGATGAACGAGTGAGCCAAGGCTGGGGCTTAAAGGCGAGGGAGCGATAATATCAAAATATATCAGTGTTCCGAAAGATTTAT
>CBDUXN010000082.1:0-14643 GCA_965371185.1 uncultured Thermoplasmata archaeon | reverse complement strand
TTAAATCCCTCAAACTTTCTATGGCATTCTGTCGATCAGCTATTGATAAGTTTAAAAAGGATTTTCTTGCAATCTCAAGTTCATGTTGAAGCTGGATTGTGCGAGAAAGACGTGGAATAATTGATTTGATTTTTAAATTCATAGTTTCGTCATCAATATGACCCATGATCCTTTCACATTGAAGGCGTATAAATTCTACAAACGCAATATCCTCATCAGAAAATGCCTCTTTCTTTCTTAGTACATTAATTATCTCCCCAATAGCTGCATGATAGTTACCAACCCAATATAGAGCAAATACTCGGATTATTTGTATTAATGGCCTTTCAATGGCACTTCCAGTCAATCTCTTCAATGCATCAAAAACTAATTCTACATCACCTAATGTTACTAAATACAATCCACAACTTTCTAAACCTTTAATTATCTCCTCTTCAGAGTATAAAGATAGAGAAGATCTATCTATAATTATTTTAGCATCAGGAATACCCATAGTTGTTCTATTAATATTCTCTGTCAAGTTTCTCTCAAACAATCCAAATTTCATTACCTCATTGTGAATGTCACGTATCGACTCACTATCTAATCGGCGATGAAAACGAATTGTAATTTGAGTCTGTTTCTTCCCTGAACGCCTTTTTTCAATTAAGTTCTGAAAGACCTTTTCTGCCCATTCATAATGAAAACTATCATCTTCCTCAAGATACAGAACATAAATGCTCATTGGTTGATTAATTAGATAGTTTAGATTAGATACTTTAACGGGCAAGCTGAAACTGCCATCTGAATTTGGATGGATTGAGTTACTCGCTTTTAATTGGGAATGGAACCGAAAATTAGTCATTTGATTCTTATCATCTTCAAGTTCTAAGGTTAAATCTACTCCATAATCATTTATATCTTTATTCTGGATAACTATTTTCGAATCTGCGATAAGTGCCTGAAATTTAGCTACAGAGATGTCAGAAAGTTTCTGTTCAGGTGATCTTATAGGTAATTTATTGTTCAATTTTTTCACTGCCTTAAACGATTAATAGCATTGTCGTTAAAAAACCTTTCCACATGAAATGTAAAATGGAGTGTCCCCCTATGAGTGGCGTTCTAATTTAAAATATAAAGAGAAAATTTTGAGAAATTATTTGCCCTTTTAAAACGAGTTAATATAGACCAAGTGTGCTTTCGTTTCTTCATTTTTCACCCACCCCGCACTGCCAGGTATTATATTCGGCTACACATCCCCTCCATGAAATCCGAAAATCGTCCAAAAAACCGCTATGGCCTGCGTCACGACCGTCATTCTGTGTCTCTTCAGACTGATCACCTTGTTTTTTGCACCAAATATCGAGCTCCCGTTTTAACTCCTGAGATTGCTGATAGGTGCGAAGAGATCATTCGCTCTGTTGCCGAGGATTTGAATATCAAGATCCGAAGGATGGCGGTGAACATTGACCATGTTCATATCTTCTATGCCTATCCACCAAAGCTCTCTACAAGTTACATCGCTATGAAATTCAAGGGTATCTCATCACTCTTACTTCGCAGGGAATTTCCAGAGCTTCAGAAAAAGATTAGAGATCATCTTTGGGCACCCTCGAACTATCATGGTTCGGTTGGACAGGGGTTTGAGGTTGTTGAAAAGTATATTGAGACGCAGAAGGATTAACATGGAGGGTTAGAATATTAGGATATTCTTAATTCTGATGTGTTGGAGTTTAATTCATAGTTGAATATGCCTTGGTAACAGCAATCATAGCTTTTTTCATGCCATCTCCATCTATAATATTAACAATTGGTGCTTTTCCTCCGTGTATTAACTCACAAAGGCGAAAACCACTTCCAGGTTGTCCTGTAAGCCACCACTTACAGGCTTTTTCTCTTGCTTGATTAAGATCTATTGAAAACATCGAAGAACATTTCTCACAAATTATCCAGGGAGTATCATTAGATGCTAAATCTGCAATAATCATTTGAAAATATATTGGTGAAAATTCTTTTCCTTTATAGTATCGAACTTTTTCGATAAGTCCTGGGAGAACTTTTTTCCAGTAACCTTCATTAGTAACGATTGCTTTAGTAGTAAGTAGGTATCCTTCAGGTTCCTCAATTTTATAATCGCATATGTCACAATATTCCCAACGTTTTGCAATTTTTAATGACACATTATTTCTGTTATCTTTACTTTTTTCTTTTTTTCTAAACACCTTGTTAAATTTCTTCATTTTACCACCTTAATTCATTTTATTTTGATACTAATTGTTAAAATATATTTATTCATATTTATTTATATATTGGGATAACCCTGGGATATCCCTTATCTATTGACTGACAATCCCCTCCTTTTACTTTCAAACGGACGCAGGCCTCGGAAATGGCGATCCTATCCGCTGATATGCCATTTCTAAGTCACGTACTTACATACCACTATATATAGCTTATATCAGCTTTATAAACCCCGCATAAAATACGAGGCCTGTTAATATCATATTGCCTCTGTGTTCAATGAGTTTTTTGATGATTCAAGATGTATCCTCAGTGATTTAATGGTGATAGAAGTATATAAACTCGACATAAGGGAGGATGAATCTATTTTTTGAATCATTCAATATAGGACTATGGTCTAAACTATACATTTTAGACGACCGGAGTTCTGATTGTCCCCTAGAAGATGCCACAATAAAGGTTTTCTCTTTTGATAAACAATGCAAATTGGCCTCGTCGTTGAACAAAGAAACATTCAAAATTATGTTATAAGGCTATTGCCGAACTTGGACTTCGACAAATTTATATATGCCTTATCATATTCACCCACAGATGAAAACCGAGCTGAAAGAGAAGATCGCAGGCGAGATATCCCTCTCCGACGAACCCGGCGTGACCATAAGGAAATGGAGGGAGGCATTCAATATGAGCCAGCAGGAGCTGGCAAAGCATCTCCACATCTCTCCATCGGTGATAAGCGACTACGAGTCAGGAAGGCGCAAATCCCCAGGCGTGGCAACCGTGAAGAAGATCGTGGATGGGCTGATAGAGCTGGACGAAATGGGAGGGGGGAAGGTGCTCAAGCGCTACGGGATGGGAAAGCAGAGCGAGGTCATCCTGAGCATGAAGGAATTCCCTGTTCCCGTGCCTGCAAGGAGGTTCGTGGCAGCCATCAAAGGCAGGAACGTTTCAAAGGACGCTCTGCAAAGCGACGTCCACGGCTACACCGTAATAGACAGCATCAAGGCCATCGTTTCGTTGGACTCGTCCGATTACCTCAAGATCTACGGCTGGAGCAGCCAAAGGGCCTTGATATTCACGGATGTGAAGTACGGCAGAAGTCCGATGGTGGCCATCAGGGCGCACCCATTGAAGCCTGCCATGGTGGTGTTTCAAAAGCCTGAGCGTGTTGACAACCTGGCTGTGAAGCTGGCAGATCTGGAGAGAATTCCCCTCGTTGTGACGAATCTGTCCATTCAAAGGTTGATCAACAACCTCGAGGCTCTATGATTCAAGGATGTGGTTTTATGGATGTAGGCATAGTCAGCTATGGTGCGTATGTGCCGAGATACAGGATCAAGCCCCATGAGATAGCGTCGGTGTGGGGGGTGGACGGGGAGAGCATGAGCAAAGGGCTCGGCATAGAGAGCAAATCGGTTCCCGGCCCTGATGAGGACGTGATCACGATATCTGTGGAGGCTGCAAGAAACGCGATTACAAGAACCAAACTGGATCCAAGCGAAATCGGGGCCATATATGTCGGCTCTGAGTCGCATCCCTACGCGGTAAAACCCTCTGCGACAGTAGTGGCCGAGGCTATCAGGGCAACACCGAACCTCACGGCAGCAGACTACGAGTTCGCGTGCAAGGCAGGAACAGCGGCTATCCAGACATGCTGCGGTCTGGTTGGCTCGGGTTCCATAAAGTACGGCGTAGCCATCGGCGCGGACACCTCCCAGGGCGCACCGGGCGATGCGTTGGAATACACCACTTCGGCCGGCGGAGCAGCTTACATCATCGGAAAGGATGACGTCATCGCCAAGATCAACAGGACATGTTCCTACACCACCGACACCCCGGATTTTTGGCGCAGGGAAGGGGAGAAATACCCGAGCCACGGGGGAAGGTTCACAGGCGAGCCCGCTTACTTCAAGCATGTCATTTCATGCGCCACGAACCTTCTGGAAATGGTCGGTAACAAACCCCCTGATTATAACTACGCTGTCTTTCACCAGCCCAACGGAAAGTTCCCTGTGAAAGCTGCAAAGAAACTGGGCTTCACAAAAGACCAGATAAAGCAAGGTCTTCTCACGCCTGTCATAGGCAACACCTACTCAGGAGCGGTTCTTATCGGGCTTGCGGCCATACTGGATGTCGCAAAACCTGGGGAGAGAATCCTCATGGTTGCATACGGCTCAGGCGCAGGTTCAGACGGTTTTGATATTGAAGTGACAGATGCAATCGAGAGCCTTGACAGACACGAAACAAAATCGGTTCAGACCATGATCCAGAACCACAAGTTCCTTAACTATGCCACCTACGCGAAGTACATGGGCAAGATACATCTCAGGGGGGTGTGAGATGAGGGAGGTTGCTGTCATAGGAATTGGAGAAACAAAGTTCGGGGAGTTATGGGACAGGTCTTTCAGGGAAATCGGCATCCAGGCAGGTCTAATGGCCATAAATGATGCCGGGATAAAGGGAATTGACATCGACGCACTTTACATAGGCAACATGTCCGCAGGGAGGTTCATAGACCAGGAGCATATCGCGCCCTTGGTTGCTGATTACGTCGGCCTTGCCGGGCAGAATCTTCCGGCAACGAGAATCGAGGCGGCAGGCGCCTCAGGAGGTTTAGCATTATCCCAGGCCTACATGGCCGTTGCATCGGAGGTGAATGACATCGTGGTTGTGGGAGGGGCGGAGAAGATGACGGACGTGAGCGAAGTCCAGGCTCAAGAGATCCTCGCTTCAACTGCTGACCAGGAATGGGAATCCGTTTTCGGAGCCACCTTCGCAGGGCTGCATGCCATGATCGCCAGGAGGCATATGCACGAGTACGGCACCACGAGGGAGCAGCTCGCAATGGTTGCTGTGAAGAATCATAAGAACGCTGTCCTGAATCCTAATGCCCAGTACAGGAGGGAGATCGCCCTGGAGACGGTGCTCAGGGCGCCAATGGTTGCGGAGCCGCTAACGATGTTCGACTGTGCACCCCTCTCGGACGGCGCTGCGACGCTGGTGCTTTGCCCCCTTGACAAGGCAAAGGAGTACACTGATAAGCCTATCAGGATAGCGAGCTGCGGACAGGCAGGGGATTACATGGCCCTGCATGACAGGAAGGACATTTGCAGGATGGACGCAACAGTTGTGGCGGCGAGAAAAGCCTTCAAGTACGCAGGCATCGGGCCCAAGGATGTGGACCTGGCCGAGGTGCATGATAACTACACGATATCCGAAATACTGGCCATAGAGGACATAGGTTTCTTCAAGAAAGGAGAGGGTGGAAAGGCAACAGAGGAGGGCTTGACAGCCTTGAACTCGGAGATATCTGTGAATCCATCAGGAGGCTTGAAGGCAAGAGGTCAGCCTGTTGGTGCAACAGGGGTTGCCCAGGCTGTGGAGGTGGTGAGGCAGCTCAGGGGCGAGGCAGGAGATAGACAGGTGAATGACGCAAAATACGGCTTAACGCACAATGTTGGCGGAACAGGTGCCAGTGTTGTCGTTCACATCTTAGAGGGGGGGATATAGAATGGCGATACCAAGGTTCTGGCGTGAGATACCAAGCAGGTACAACATGATAGGCACGGAGTGCGGCAACTGCGGCAGGAGGTATTTTCCTCCTAGGATAATATGTCCCCAGTGTCACAGGAAAAGTGTTGGAAAGATGAAGAAAGTGAGGTTCGAAGGAAAAGGAGAGGTCGTGACGTATTCCATTATTCACGACGCGCCGCAGGCCTTTGAGATGCAGGTTCCATATGTTATAGCGATCATAGAATTCGAGGAGGGCGTGAGAGCTACAGGTCAAATAATCGACTGCGAGCCTGAAGATGTGAAGATCGGCATGAGGGTCAAACCCACGTTCAGAAAGATCGGCGAGGAAGGTAGGTCAGGTGTGATCCACTACGGTTATAAATTCAAACCAGCCTGATCAATTTTACGCTACGCTTCGTACCTTTCCACAATCTGCCTGAGCTTCCCAATTACATCATTTGGGTCCCTGCCCAGAATTCTGATCATCGGCTCCTTCCCAATCCCGCCTTCGTCATAGACTATGTCAGGGACTTTATCCAGTTCTTCTATCGCGGACTCGGTGCCCCATTCCATTGTTGATGTCGTCTCAGGTTCCTTTCTACGGTCGAACTTTCCGATGCTGAAACCCAAGGATGTGCACGCGTCGATGATCTTCTCATCGAACCTGATGTTCATGACACTTCTCATACTTCCATCAAATTTCATTGCAGTCAGGATTATCCGTGCAACATGCTTCGAGGCCCCGAACTTGAACCTGCCCAGATGGGCAACGGCCTCCCCTGCTCTGATAAGTCTCCCTTCAATTGCACAAATATCTTGTATATCCTTTGCATCATCAACTGCATGCCCTATGTTGACACCCACTTCAGGAACCATTGAAGGCGGAAGAACCTCCAGCAATTCGTTCACCGCATTTGCCAATGATCTCATCACCTGAAGCTGATCTTCGGACATTTGTTGTGGCATCACA
The DNA here is from genome assembly GCA_965371185.1 of uncultured Thermoplasmata archaeon. Classification (GTDB taxonomy): domain Archaea; phylum Thermoplasmatota; class Thermoplasmata. The sequence goes on along the minus strand of CBDUXN010000082.1, from coordinate 7,940 downwards.
TTTGCCACACCAACTCCTTTGCCGATTTTGTAGCCCAGTTCAATCACATTGCCTATGTGGAGCTTCGCCTCGTCTACCGCATCCTCCAAGGATCTGCCCCTGGCCAAGAACGCGGTTATCAGTGCCGAGAAGGTGCAGCCTGTACCGTGCAGGTCCTTGGGATAGCTCTTGGACAGATACAACCTGAAGTCCTCTCCATCAAAAAGCACATCCGTGGCCTTGAGCTCATCCAAATGCCCCCCTTTCATTAGCACGTTCCTGCATCCCAAGGCATGGATTCTCCTGCACGCGGTTTTAATGTCATCCAGAGTTTTTATTTCACTGCCCGTGATGGCCTCAGCCTCAGGGATATTCGGCGTTACGAGAGTGGCCTTTGGGATCAGGGTTTTTGTCAAAGCATCGATAAAATCAGGTCTGTGCAGGCTTTGCCCGACGGTGGCCTTCATCACAGGGTCTACAACAACCGGAAAATCGAAGGCCTCGCATTTCCTGGCAACCAACTCCACGATCTCTGGAGAATACAACATCCCGGTCTTGCATGCAGATATTTTTATATCCTCCAGAACTGCGTCCAGCTGTGCCTCTATAACCTCCAAAGGCACCTCATATATGTGGCTTACTTTCTCTGTGTTCTGGGCTGTCACGCACGTTATCACGCTGCAGCCATGAACACCGGCATAGGAAAATGCCTTGAGGTCAGCCTGGACACCCGCCCCTCCAGAGGAATCTGAGGCTGCGATCGTCAAGACCGATTTCATGGGAAGCGAATGGTGGTTTTGATAGAAAAGTTTTGGCCTGAGGGCATTAATTTAAAAAAAATAGAAAAAAGGAAGAAGGTTTAGAATGACATTTGGCTCATGGTGGGCTGATCAATCTTATGCTGTCGCTTCCTTCAAATGGCATTCCGCTGAATAGGTTCCCTGTTATCGTGACATCATGCTCTCCCGGACTGTAAAGATCCTCGAGATCTGACCTGTCGAACTTGAGGAGCCTCTCCAATACACCGTTGCCGTTTTCATCCACACAGTAGGAATCCTCTGACTTCGCCCAGCCGTACTTGGGATCCAGTACTGGTACCATGGTTCCGTCCCATAGGACTGTGCTTGGGTCGATATCTGTGCATTTGTATCCCTCTGGCAGCTCGATGGTGACACTTACCCACCGCCCTTTGCTCTTCAGGTTGATGGTGTTAGGGTCGCTGCCCGGCTTGATATCCACGTCAACATCGAGAACCAGTTGGGTCAAATAGGCCTTTGCTCCGGTCAGGTTCAGGGTCTGTGTCCAGTAGGCTTTTACCCCTGTTCCTATTATTCCTGGCTTGACATGCAGTCCAAAATGCACCCACTCACAGGGATTGATTGGATGGTTTTGATCCTTCCAAATGATCTCTGTACCGTTGACGCTCCATAGGAAACTGATATGCGGTGGAGTTCCCCAGCCGCCGTACCATGTGTTCCCGATCTTAAATGGAGCGGGGGGCAATCCCTGCCAGTACCAGCCAACAATATCCCCTGGTAGTATTCCATAGAGTTCCAATTCGAAGTTATCCACTGTTTCGTTGTAATCGTTGTGAACATCGAAGTTCATTAATTGGCCAACGATCACCTGAGGGCTCTTGCTCTCAAGTATCGCCTCGTTGACAAAGTGTGCTTCGATCACGTCTTGAGTGGACTCCCAGGCAACAGTGTATCGCACCAGCACCGCGCTGTCGTTCTCTGTAGTGTATATGTCGTACTCAACGGTCTCGTTCACATCTAGAATATAGGGATTTGCTGGGTCATCAATAGGTATCCAGGGTAATGTCATCGTGGCTTCCCAGGTGAGCTCGTCCAATGGGATATCATAGTCAAGAACTACATAGTCCCGAACAATGGCACAAGGTTCGATTATCCCTGGCGGGTCGAAGATGATGATGTCTGTGACACCTCCAAGAAACTGGTTCCAGAACTGAACTGGTGCTGGTATTATCTTGACCTTCTTTTCCAGGTTCAGAGCGACACCGAAGTGAATCCACTCGCAATATGGAACTGGATGATCCGGGTCTATCCACTCGATCTTTATGCCGCCAGGTATCACTGTTATCAGCGGAGGCGCTCCCCAACCGCCGTACCATACGGTACCAAACGATGTATTCCATCTGTAAGGCCCACCAGGAGGATCGTACACATAGAGAATGTCACTAGGCTCGATGTTGCCGTACAGCTCCAGTTCGAAGTTATCGATGGGTTCAGGGTAGTCGTTGTGGACATCGAAGTTGCTCAGTGAGCCGACAATGACTTGAGGGCTCTTGCTCTCGAGTATCGCCTCGTTGACAAAGTGTGCCTCGATCATGGTAGGTGTTGAAGCCCATGCAACCGTGTATCGGACCAGAACTGCGCTAACGTTCTCGTTGGTTGGTATGAATAATCTGACCTCGCTGTTAAGGGGCAGTATGTAAGGCTTTGCGGGATCGTCCACTGGTTCCCAAAGCAAGCTCTGTGTGCCATCCCAGGTCAGATCCTCCAACGGTATTGGACCTTCACCAATATATAGAACGGCATATTCTCGCACTAAGGCAACCTCGTCATCCGGCATCTCTGGGGGATCGAAAAATATGATGTCCTCCACTCCGATGACCACTCCCCCCGTGGGGTCCCATACTATGCGCCATTCCTGCCAGGGTACCGGGATCACCTTGACTTTCTTTATCTTATACTCCTGGGCTCCTATTGGCTGCACCACTGTAATGAAAGCCATTGCTATCATCAGTATACAGAGCATCGCGCTAATTACCTTTCTTCGCATTCTTTTTCACCTCCTCCCTCACTTAGGGTGCTATCGGTATTTCTATCATCGCGCCCCACCTCGGCGCTCAAATTCTGGGGTTGGTATTATGTAAAACACTGTTCAGTTCCATCGTTCACAGGATAAGGTAAAACCTTGAAGTACCTCGGTGGTATATCTATAGTCTTTTGCTCTTTTACTAACACCTCCCCCAAAGGTAATCGTCTTTGAAAGGAATAGAAATGGAAATATTTAAACGTTCCGAAAATATTATAATAAAAAGTTACCTTTTTTTAGTTTTTTAAACTTTTATTTATATAATTTTGTAACAATTAAAATGCCAGACAGGAATTTTCCAATGGTTCCTGAAGATAGAAAACTATTTATCTCAATGGGGTGTATGTGTTTAATAGATAATTTGCCAGGGGTGAGGGGCATCTTTCAAAAAATCTTTCACAGGAGTACATTGGTTCTAATTTTAATTCTTTTCATCCTCCTCCCTGCCCATATAAACGGTGACTTCGAGCACCGGGCAGATTACGACACAGGGGACGGTCCCCATGCAGCTGCTCTGGCAGATCTTGATGGGGATGGTGACCTTGATATCGTCACAGCAGATTACTACGGCGATAATGTCTCGGTACTTATGAACGACGGCGAGGGCATCTTCACAAAAGAGGAACAGTATCAAACAGGCGACGGCCCCCGCTCAATTTTCCTTGCGGACATTGATGATGATGATGATATCGACATCGTTACAGGCAACTATGTTGATGACACCGTTTCTGTATTGAAAAATAATGGGGACGGCACCTTCGCTCCAAGGGTGGATCATGATACCGGTTCTGGGCCCTTCTCGATTTTCCTTGCCGATGTGGGTGAGGATGCGAACAGTGATTTGGATTTGATAACCGCTGACGAGCAGGAGCAGGGTTTCAAGGTCTCGGTTTTGGAAAACGACGGCACAGGCGCTTTTGGAAACAGGAAATCCTACAAGGTGGGCACCAAACCAAAAGGTTTATTCCTGGCTGATCTGGATGATGATGGATACCATGACATAGCAACTGCAAACTGGGCCGACGACACGGTTTCGGTGCTGATCAACAAAGGGGACGGTACCTTTGAAAATGATGTTGTATATGATACAGGGGATGCCCCGCGGTCTATCTACATAGCCAATGTGGACGGCGACAATTTCCCAGATATAGTCACAGCAGACCAGTACTCCAACAATATCTCCCTCCTGCTTAACAACGGTGACGGGACCTTCGGCACATTTAATGAACATGGAGTTGGGGCCAATTCGATTTCAATATTCCTGGGAGATATCGACGGGGATGGAGACAACGATATTTTGACATCCAATTTATTGGACAACACGATTTCTGTTCTGAAAAACGATGGCTCGGGAGGTTTTTCTGAGAGAGTGGATTACGAAGTTGACCAGGGGCCCTACTCCGTTCTATTGGGCGATGTTAACGGGGATGGCGAGGTGGACATCGTCACAGCCAACAACTACGCAGATTCGGTATCGGTTCGCTATTCGAATTTTCCTCCTTCCATAACGATATTCGAGCCTGATGGAGTGAATGATTTGGCCAGCACTTCCTACACAGTAACATGGCAGGATTATGACCCGTACGAGGATGCAACAATTTTCCTATATTGGGACGATGATGATGAGGGGCTCGACGGAACTCAGATAGTACCCGGGCTCAGCGAAGACGAGGACGGGACAGGAGGTTCGTACATCTGGAATACTTCTGACATGCCCGCAGGGGAGTATTGGGTCTATGCATTGATCGCGGTTGAGGCATTCGAGCCGAGATATGATTACAGCCCTGGGGTACTCACTATTAATACGCCGCCAACATTTCAAATAGTAGAGCCTGACGGTAACAGCGATTTCGCAAATGAGGAGTTCACGATAATGTGGACGGACTCGGATCCTGACGACGACGCCTCGATCTCCCTGTTCTACGACACCGATGATTTCGGTTTTGACGGGGAGCTCATCGTCGAAGGCCTGGGCGAGGATGCTGACGGCGGCTCAGGCATATATAACTGGAACACAACCGACATCCCGGATGGGGAATACTATATCCACGGCAGATGCGACGACGGCATAAACGAGCCCGTTGAGCGGTACAGCAGTTACCCTGTGATCGTGGATCACACCCCACCTGTAAATGACCTGCCCTTTATTCAAATCATGGAACCGGACGGTGAGGGTGATGATGCGAATACCGAGTACATGATCTCCTGGATAGATTCAGACGCGGATAATGACGCCTCCATCTCGCTCTACTACGATTCCGATGCCGCTGGTTTTGACGGGACTTTGATTACCAGCGGTGTTAGCGAGGACGAGCACGGCAATTCAGGCGTGTATATCTGGAATACCAGCCAAATCCCGGAAGGTGAGTACTGGATCCATGCGAGCATAGCTGACGAGGTCGCCCAGGCGCTCAATTACAGCTCAGGTCCGATAACCATAGACCATTCATCAACATCGAATGAACCGCCCTCATTTCAAATCATAGAGCCTGATGGTCAGGGCGATTTCGCAAATAAGGAGTTCACGATAATGTGGATCGACTCGGACCCTGACGACGACGCAACGATATCCTTGTATTATGATACCGATAATTCAGGTTTCGATGGGGTGCCGATTATCTCCGGCCTCAGCGAGGATGCTGACGGGAACTCAGGCATTTATAACTGGTACACAACCGATATCCCGGAAGGTGAATACCACATCTACGGTATCTGCGATGATGGCAATAACGAAGCAGTGAAGCGTTACAGCAATTTCCCTGTGACAGTAAATCATACCGCGGATTATTTTCCAGATCCCACATCCTCAAATAACCCGTCTATGATATGGATCATCGAGCCTGACGGCGAGAATGACCGTGCTAATACTGAGTACATGATCACATGGATCGACTCTGATGCAGATGATGACGCCTCGATTTCTCTCTATTACAATTCGAATCCCACGGACCTTGGCGGAATTTTGATTGCCAGCGGCCTCAGCGAGGATGAGCATGGTAATTCAGGCCTGTACATCTGGAACACGACCCAGATCCCGGGGGGAGATTACTTTGTTTATGCGATAATAGATGATGGGATCGAAACCTCTATTGACTTCAGCCCTGGAGTTATCACAATAGACCATTCTGGGATTTACAACGCGGTTCCAAGAATCATGGTGCTCACTCCCGAGAAGGGCTATGTAGTGGCTGATGATGATTTTACGATCAAATGGTCGGACAGCGATCCTGACGATGACGCCCTTGTATCGCTCTACTACGATACCAATCAGAACGGTTACGACGGCATACTTATTGTCTCAGGACTGAGCGAAGACGACGAAGGTGACAGCTTCCTTTGGGATACTAGTAATATTCCAAACGGCGATTATTACATCTATGGAATGATCAACGACAGCGTAAACAAAGCTATGTACGATTACAGCGATGGAAAGTTAAGAATTAACCACAGCTCAGATGGAGGAGAGAATGGAGACGGGGACAAACCAGACGTTGGAGATACGGGACAGTTTTCACCCCTTGGCTACCCCCTGGTCTTGGTTTTGGTGCTGGTTCTGATCCTCATCATTTTCCTATTGAAAAAACCAAAGGAAGTTGAAGGTGAGGAGGAACAAGGGGATTTTGAAGAGAAAGAGCTGCCGCCTCCACCTGAGGATCTTGAAGAGGGAATCGAGGAGGAGCTTCTTCCTCCACCGGAAGATTATCATAAGGAGCCTCCGCCGCCGCCTGATGATTTCGAGAAGGTTAAATAACTCCTGTAAAATGGAATTAAATTTATTAGAGGTATATATGGTAATCAAAAGATTTATTACCTGAGAGCAACTTATTATAGTGGTATTAGAGGTAATCTGAATGAGAACCACTTCCTTGATTTTATCTTTCATGCTGGTCTCTGCTATTTTTATCGTTGGCACTCCATTTACGATCACATCCTCAGAACCCACCCCCCTTGATACGGAGCAGATATCCTTCACCAACGTCACATACGATGCCGGGCTTGCGGGTGTTGGAGGCAACTTCATAGCCTGGGGGGATTACGACAATGACGGTGATCAGGACCTACTTGTAAACGGGGGAAGGCTTTTAAGAAACAACGGCGCACCTTCTTGGGACTTCACTGATGTCAGCAGCCAGGCCGGAATTTCCGGCGGCAGCTACGGCACATGGGCTGACTGGAACAACGACGGCTATCTGGATTTGTATACCGCAGGCTCTGACAAGCTCTACAGGAACAACGGCCCACCGGGCTGGGATTTCACGGATGTCACTGCACAGTCTGGCATTCCACAGGAGACCTACTCCACCGGAGTTGGCTGGGGCGACTACGATAACGACGGCTTTGTTGATTTATACAAGCTCCGCGGCGAAAATTATGATGAAGGTATTTATTATCCTGATAGACTATATCACAACAATGGCAATGGCACCTTCACCGATGTTACAGAGGAGGCGGGAGTCAGCGAGGAAGCGGATCCAAAATACGGCAGAGGCTGCGCTTGGGCAGATTACAACGATGACGGCTGGCTTGACATGTATATCTCGAACTACAGGCAACAATTCAACTATCTCTACGAGAATCAAGGCGATGGTACATTCATAGATGTGGCCCTGGATAAAGGTGTTGCCGACGGACCACCTTACGGTGAAGGTGGGAATATCGATCCCTACAACAGGGCAGGTCACGGCGTTGGATCCGTTTGGGGCGATTACGACAACGACGGGTATCTCGACCTCTGGGTTACCAACCTCAACCACAAGGATGCCAGGACATCAGATGACTCCCTTCTTTATCACAACGACGGCCCACCCGATTACACCTTCACCAACATGCGGGATGTATCAGGGATCCATATCAAGCCGTACGTTGCTCCCAACGAAGGCGACGAACTATTTGTTGGATGCGCATGGGGCGACTACGATAACGACGGTGATTTGGATTTGTACCTTCCCCAAATATACGACAACAGCTATGCCTATTCCTTCCTCTACATGAACAACGGCGACGGCACTTTCACAGATGTGACCCTTGAAGCTGGTGTGAGGGTCTGGGATACGTATGCAGGCAGCTGGTGCGATTACGACAACGACGGCGATCTTGATTTGATAACCTCGGGTAGGGAT
>CBDUXN010000081.1:0-14668 GCA_965371185.1 uncultured Thermoplasmata archaeon | reverse complement strand
GGGGAATTGCCTGCTCCTCTCACCTAAATTTCACTGATTTTTAGCAAAAAAACGAAAATGTCTGATATCGCGGGGAAGAAAAATCACAATTCCTTCAATATCTCCATGCTCAGCTTCTGAAAAATCTCCTCCACATTCTCTCCAGTCTTGGCACTGGATGGAAAGACTATGGATTTCTCGTACTTGGAGGCATTGGCTTTAAGCTCATCAAAATCGAAGGCTGCCTTATCCTTAAGGTCGATTTTATTGGCGAGAAATACAACCGGAACGTTGCCTGCAACACCGAAAGCCGAATCAACCCAGCCGTCGAGCTCTTTTAGCGTATCCCTGTCCGTGATGTCGCATACCGCAATCACACCATGCACACCAAAGAAATACGCCTCCTGGAGCAGCTGCCTGAACCCCTTCTGGCCCATGATGTCCCATATCATCATGGTCACATCAATCTCCTCATCCCTTGAAGGGTGTTTAATCGTGAAATCTTTTTTTGTGATCTTGGTGCCTATTGTGGTGATGTAGGCATCGGTGAACTCATCAAAAACGAACTTTCGAATAAGACTGGTTTTTCCAACCGCTCCCGAACCCACCAAACATATCTTCATCTTTATTATCTCGGTCTCGGGCATATTAACTCCTCCCAAAAAGGGGTTGATATTTATGTTAAGCTGTATAATGCGGTCATCATTAATAAAACCTTCCAGCTTATTTTTAATCTCGATATTGTCGTAAATTTCATAGTGAGGAGAAAATACCACAATCTTTTTAAGGTGGAGACATCTTTTTAGTTGGCGATAACAGTTGCTTGGAAAAGGATACGGGAGATGATAGAATGCCAAAGGGTAAGAAAAAGAAGGGTAAAAAAACTTCCAAATCCAAGAAGCGATCACCTTCTCCAAAAGAGCAATTCGAATCCATTTTAGGGGATGATATTAAAGCATACATAACAACGTACATCGACTCCTATATGGAATATGTGGAGGAGTTGAACATCGATGAAGGCGAGCTTCCATTGTTTTACACCAATTATCCCTTCGAAGTAAAAGGATACATATTGCCTGACAATTCCACATGCATCCTTTTCAGAGGGTTTGCTGAGACAACCTCAATAGAAATAAAAAAGGGGGAATTTGAAGCTGTGGACAGGGAAATCTCGGACAGAAACTTCGATCACATCTGTTGCTATCCCCCTTCACATACATTTACCAAGGACGAGGCAGAAGACCGGGCAAGGAACGATGTTGATCAGGATGTTGAGAATTCAAGACTTCTAAGGGACAAGGAGCCTGAGAGGGAAGCAAGGCATGACACGCTCAGGTCGATTAGATTCCTGAGCGTCGCGGTTCCTTGGGTCAGCACCAGAAAAACAGAAGAAGCCGGTCTGCTGAGCCCTTTGCAAGATGAAGAGAAATTCGCCCCAGAGAATTTAAAGATAAAAGAAGATGAAGATTTTTCGAGCTACTCGGAGAGGTTGAAGAATCTGGAGAAGACCTTAATAGAGGGCCCGAAAGAAGAAGCCCCCCCTGAAGTTGAGCAGCCACCGGAAGCAGATAAGCCCGCGGTGGCAGAGAGGCCTCCAGAACCCGAGGTTCCCACGCCGCCGCCAGAAAAGAAACCCATAGTAGCGGAAGAGCCTCCCCCCACACCCACCAGTCCTACCCCATCCGCACCTCCCCCGCCACCTTCGGTGATACAAGTCAAGGAGGAGGGCGCCCCAAGCCCAAAGCTGATACCAGTTCCCCCGGGGCAGGCTGGTACCGCAATCAGCATCGAAATCAAGCAGCCAGAAGCTCCTCCAAGATCCGAGGTTCCAGAGCCCAGGAAGGACATCGATGTTCTCCGCATCAAGAAAACCTTGTACAATCAGACTATGGAGATCGAGGACCTCAAGCGGAAAATCAAGGAGCAGGACAATAAACTGGATAGTGTGAAGCAGACAAAGGAAACGGTATTCAGAATGAACAGGAAGGTGCACGAAACAGGCACCAAGATGACCCAGGTGGAAAAGAGCAACAGGGGTCTGATGAGGAGCTTTGCGGAGCTGCGCACGGAGCAGAGGGAAGAGAACAAGAAGATGAGGCGGTTCATCACGGAAAAGACGAAGAAGGCCAGGAATCAGGCCATGGTGGTGGCAATAGTCGCAATCGTCCTAGCCCTCGTGTCCTTACCCTTCCTTATCATGCTCGTCATGAGATTCTGGGGTGAAATAAAAACGATGTTTGGGTTTTAGATCATTTCTTATGCCATTCCAACGCCACGCCGCACCCTGAGCAGTAATTGCCCCCTACCTTCAAGATCTCATGGCATTTGGGACATTTGTAGGTTATACCTACATCCTTCTTTTTCAGCTCTTTGAGTTCGTCCTCGCCCAGGATCTCGTCCAAAAGAAACCGTCCAACAGCAACACCGCCTATGAATCCAACTACTGCCGCGCCGGCAACTTCCGGGTTGAGTTCCTTTTTATTTTCCATCTCAGCACCAAGGATTGAGATTCAGATGGTTTCACTATTATAAAATGTTGTTGGTTTTTGAGAAGGATTTTTTATGCTTTTAGTTTCATCTACTCTATAAGGGAAGCGAACTCCTTCTAAGAATAAAACACCTTTTAGATGCTTCAGAGGGGTTTGCTAAAGGCGGGGAGCCTCCCCAGACACGAAACCGCGGGGTAATGACATTATAGGAAGCGAAGGTGAAGCATTTATGTATAATATTAGCGAAGGTATGGTATGAAGGTATAATAGGAGCGGAGGGATATCTGATCGAGGGATATGACCGATCATATGATGGACAACAATCGAAGTTTAATATTAATGTGCCAATCGAGTTTTGATATAGGGAATTTGGATGATGGGAAGGAGGATTTGGATTGGTGCTGAAAAAGGGAAAATGTATTGGAAGTGGGCTGAGGGGTTACAATCCGTGGGAGGTGGGTGCGGTTTTTTTTGGGGTAAACTCATTCTTCTAATTTTCGAGTCTACTTTGGGGAGTGCTGGTGGGTTGAAACCAGAGATGGGGGAACTGCGCAGAAACAGGGGTTGGGGTGAGGAGGAGGGGTGGTTGATAAAAAAAAGATAAACGGTGAGGCATTTAATGCGTTTGATGATTCTTATTTCTTATGCACTTGCCTTCTCCACGATTACCCGTTGACCATCCACCCAGATCTCAACCTCATCTTTACTTGACAAATTCAACGCATGTGCGATATCTTTTGGAATTCTGAGGATCAAACTTTTACCATCTGAACTCAAGGTCCTATGCAAAGACAATGTTTTCGGAGAACCCTGTAACCTTCCCAATATATTATAAAAATGCTCGGCCTGCTCAGTACTCATAGTGATGTGACCGCAGCCTGGGCATTTTAAGGCTGGGACATCGTGAACTGTGATCTTTTCCTCATCGATATCGTAATCTATCTTCGTATTTTTCATATTCTTTCCACATTTTGGGCATTTCGTCATAAGCTCACCTCATCTTTCTTTTATATTTTCTTTTCTCGGATGTACTTGCGAATCTTGCAGAGACAACCTCTCCGGTTCCAGCTGAGTGATCGAAGAACACTGTGATATATCCTCTTAGGCATTTACCTAAAGCCATATATCTATTCTTTTTAACTTTTTCAAAGTAGGTTTTATCATGTTTTTGTTTAAGTATGCTCTCAACCTCCGAAGGTCGGATGCCATGTTTGAACAGGATCTTTTCCACGACCTCAGGGGTGATTAGTACGGTTTTTATCTTCATTTTTTGCCTCTACAAATAGAAGTATATTCGTACGATTATTTGAACTTTGCGGTAAAAGCAACAGAAAAGCGTACGATTTATTACCTATTTTCTCGCCCACTCCCGCGTCTCACTGACATTCTCCAATTCCCCTACCCTAGAGCATTCCGCCCTTTGTCCACAGGTTATAATCGTCAAACGGTTTTGGTTTGTCCCGTGGGCCCAGAGTGGGGAGGGGGGAAGGAGTGGTTGAGGTAGGGGTAAAAAACTACGAAACCGGCTCCGGCGAATCCGACATAGACCTGCCCGAAGGACTAAGCAAAACCGCACCCAGTCTTTGGCTTAAGACGATATTGCTGTCAGGCATAACCAAAGACTCAATGCTCCAGCAACATGGAATTGGAGCATGCCACCTCACGAATCCTGTAAATCATCCCTCAGTTCTTGCCCACATAGCCCTTCTGATCTGCTTTAAGCCTAAGTTTTACAGGCCTCCCGATGACCTCAGCTAGCATAATAAAATCCCCCATAACGGTTCTCTTTGCCATCTCACGCAAATTGTATACCAAATTCGTGAGATATATCACGGAAATTGTATACGAAATTCGAGTGGTGGCCCACCATAATCACCTAGATCCATAATTGGGAACAATGGGAAATATTCATTGAACCGCCAAAACCCTGAAGCGAAAGCTTATATGGTATAACTTAATTAAACATCAAAACCCCGAAGGAGGGACATGATTGAAGGCCGTAATCCTTGCAGCAGGAGAAGGCAGAAGATTGAGACCGTTCACAGTATCCAGGCCCAAGGTTATGATACCGATCGCCAACAGGCCGATAATAGAGTATGCAGTGGAAGCCCTGTCAAAGAACGGGATAAAGGATATCGTTATCGTAGTGGGCTACAAGAAGGAGAGGATAATGAGCTATTTCGAGGAGGGTAAAAAGTTCGGTGTCAACATCGATTACGTAACCCAGCGAAAACCTCTGGGCACCGCACATGCCCTGCTTCAAGCCCAAAGAGAGGTGGATTCAGAATTCCTGGTGCTGGCCGGGGATAACCTGATCGATCCGAATGAAGTATCAAATCTCATGGAAAGCAAGGGTAAAAATTCACTTCTCATAGCCGAGAGCGATATCCCATCGAAATACGGTGTCGTGCTTTTGGAGAAGAACAGAGTGACCAAGATCATAGAGAAACCCTCCGAGAGGGTCAGCAACCTCATCAGCACCGGCATTTACCGGTTCACGCCGGAGGTTTTCGATGCCATAAAGGTCCTTGGTGATGAAGGAAAGCATGACTTAACCGCAGTTGTGCAGTACATGATAGAAAGAGGAGAACCGATCAGCGGTATACACGGCGTGGGAAAGTGGATCGATGCCGTTTATCCGTGGGATATTCTCCATGTCAACGCCTTGGCCATCACGGATGCGAAGATGGGAATAGCAGGTAATATCGAAGAAGGAGCGATCATCAAGGGACAGGTGTTCATCGGGGATGAAAGCGTTGTAAGGTCGGGCACATACATCGTTGGGCCCGCGGTTATAGGCAAGGGATGTGATATCGGGCCGAATGTATGCATATTCCCATCCACGAGTATAGGAGACAACGTTTCTCTCCAGCCGTTTACAATTGTAAGATCCAGCGTTCTCATGAACGATGTGCAGGTTGGGGGTTCATCCACGATTTTCAACTCCGTCATTGGAGATGGAGTTCGTATAGGTCCACATTTCGTCACCAACAACGGCGAGGCGTTGATAAGAATCGAATCCGATTATCATAACGTGGATGATATTGGGACCATGATAGGAGAGGACTCGGAATTAGGTGCCCAGGTTGCAACAGATCCTGGCGCCGTAATAGGGGCAAGATGTAAAATTTCATCCTCGAAGAGGCTGAATGGCTCTGTGCCGAACAGAAGCATAGTGGTATGATTACCCGGTAAATTGGAAAATGTATGTATTGGAAGTGTAATGGATGTGTGGGATTGTTGGCTATGTTGGAGATAACGATGCGGTGCCCATCCTGCTCCGCGCACTCAAACGCCTTGAGTACCGCGGCTACGACTCTGCAGGCGTGGCCATAATAGGCGATGGGGTGGCCTTGTTCAAGGATAAAGGCACCATAGACAACCTGGAAAGAACCCTGCCCAAGATCACAGGAAAGACCGGCATAGGGCATACGAGGTGGGCGACCCACGGCAGACCTTCAAAGAAGAACGCACATCCATTTCTCGATTGCCAGGGTAAGATAGCCCTGATACACAACGGGATAATAGAGAACTATATGGAGTTGAAAACGCAGCTTATCGAGGAAGGCCATACCTTCACCTCAGAAACCGATACCGAGGTTTTGGCCCACCTTATAGAAAAGCATTACAACGGCAGCCTGGATGAGGCGGTTAAAGAGAGCCTTAAGCTGGTGCACGGCTCTTATGCCATCGCGGTTTTACATAGTGACGAGAAGGACAAGATAATCGCCGCCCGGCACGAAAGCCCCTTGGTTGTGGGCGTGGGAAGCGGAGAGAATTTCCTTGCCTCTGATGTCACGCCGCTATTGGATCATACAAATAAAGTTGCTTATATCATGGACAACGAGATCGTGAAATTGACGAGGAACGGATTCGAGATATCCACAATAAAAGGCGAGCCTGTTTCAAGGAAGGTTGAGTCGGTGGATTGGAACGTGGAGGACGCGGAAAAGGGAGGTTATGAGCACTACATGCTCAAGGAAATATTCGAGCAGCCGATGGCCATACATAACTCGCTGTTGGGCAGGATACCTGATCTCACCTTGAACGGGTTTTTGGACGGCAGATTCAGCACCATCAAGATCATCGCCTGCGGCACCTCCTATCATGCGGGCCTGATAGGCAAGCACATCTTCGAAAATTTTACAAAGGTTCCTGTTGTGGTGGAGATGGCCTCCGAGTACAGGTATTCGGAACCAACCCGTGAGAACACGCTGGTCGTGCTTATCACCCAAAGCGGTGAAACAGCCGATACTCTGGCCGCGGCAAGGGAGGCAAAGCGGCGCGGCAGCATGACGATTGCAATAACGAATGTGGTCGGCAGCACGATAACGAGGGAAGTGGATTACACCTTCTATACCAGGGCGGGGCCCGAGATCGGCGTGGCTGCAACAAAGACCTTTATCACCCAACTCGTTGCCTTGTACATCCTTGGGATAACCTTAGGTTTAATAAAACGTACACTCAAATACGACAGGGTAAGGGAACTGACATCCACACTTAGAAAATTGCCAAGGTACGCCCAGAGTATTTTGGATGACGCTGAGCATATCGAAAAATGTGCTTTGACGATAACGGATTCAAAGGATGTATTCTACATTGGAAGGAATATCAACTACCCAACAGCCTTGGAGGGCGCCTTGAAATTGAAGGAGATATCCTACATACATGCGGAAGGTTATCCTGCAGGTGAGCTGAAACACGGTCCTTTGGCGCTTCTCACCCCCGAAACACCCATCGTAGCAATCGTGCCCAGGGATCATACCTATGAGAAGATGCTTGGCAACATCAGCGAGGCCAGTGCAAGAGGCTCCCCCATAATAGCGATAGGTTTTCAGGACGACACTGAGCTTTCCAAACTTGCTGATGAGGTGATATACATTCCAGATGTGCCGCCCTTGTTCTCCCCTGTGCCTGTATCGGTTGTCGTACAACTCCTTGCCTATTACGTTGCAAGGGAAAGGAATTGCGAAATCGATAAACCGCGCCATCTCGCGAAGAGCGTAACTGTGGAATGATTTTTTTAAGTCAATCATTTTGACCTTCACGAACAAAGGTTTCATATACCAGTCAGTTTATTTGAGTTGGGGGACTGCTTATGATAAGAAAAACCTCAAGTGTTATTGTATGTTCGATGCTGTTGATGAGCATTTTTATTGGCGTAGTAAATTTCGTTCCTTCGGCCAAAGCGGAGTCGGGTGCACCGTATGATACAGGTTCTGGCTATTGGCAAACCGATTCTGATTGGCAGATCCAACCAGGGGACGACATTACCCACGAGAACAAGACCATAATCGTAAATGGCAATCTGATCGTGAATGGAACCCTCACGCTGATCAATGTAACGCTTAAGATGGGAAGTTCGACATATGATGGAGAGACCAATATTTCTGTGTTAGAGAACGGAAACTTGACCATTACAGATTACGATGATGATTACAACACTGTTTCTGACGGCTCAGTAATAATGAGCAACAATAGCTTCAGTTTCGGCATTCAGGCATGGACAGGTTCAAGCCTTGAACTGAAAAACAGCGAAATACGCGATTGCGGATGGGACAACGCCTTTGTGGACACCATGGGCATATTCGTTTATACGGATTGGGCGAACATCACAGGCAATTACATACATGATTCGATGACCGCTGTGTGTATTTATGATGTCGATAACGTGACTGTTGCGAATAACACCATGAGTAACCTGGAAGGTTTTGGTGTCTATACACATTTTGCTGAGGATTGCTATCTTATAAACAACACCGTAACAAGCACTGGTTCCCATGGTTTCATGATCTATTCAAGTTATTTTTTGAACATGTCATATAACGATATTTCTGCAAGTGTAGCCACACATGGAATCCTCGCCCGCGGCGGCGGGGGCCACGAGATATACAACAACACTGTGAGCAACAATGATATCGGCATCTTCTTATATGCTGATGCATCCAGCGAGTCCACAATCATTTTATACATAAATGAAAACGACATATCGAACAACGATTACGGTGTCTATCTTCGTGGATTTAATGGCGGAGGAGCAATTCAATACATATACATCTATGATAATGACATCTATTCCAATAATAATGATGGAATTTTTATAAGCGGAGAAGACGCAACATCCGCTGTGCGTGACATAGAAATATACGATAACAAAATCTATTCAAACGGCTGGAACGGTATTTATATACAGGGAGATACCGGCCCATATGCCGTAAATAATGTCTATATTTATGATAATGAGATATATAGTAATGGAGCTACGCAACAGAGGCATGGAATTTACCTCAACAGTGTGAATTGGCTAGGTGATGTAGGATATATCTATTGTTTCGATAATTTAGTTAGGGATAACAGGGCAAGCGGATCATTACGTTTTGGATATTATATCGACTATGCAAGCTATGTATGGATCCTGCGCGATAATATATCCTATAACGACCGGAATCTTCGAATTGAAAGTGCTGATCACATCTATGTGGAAAACTGTACCTTCATCCGGAATCCAGGCATTGGGGATGAGGAAATCCGAATTACAAATCAGTGGTCGAACCCGCCTTCTGTTTATTTCCTCAACACCACCTTCAACAAGAATTACGCGTATGTTTCGGATACAGGTTCCTTCCTACAGGTGGATTGGTACATGCACATCAGGGTGGTGCAAGAGGGATTGGGCGTGGATGATGCTACGGTGTGGGTGAACGATTCATCCAGCAATCCAGACCCTCCGTCCGGCCAACCGTTCACCACAGGAACGGGAAACGATGGTTGGATAAAATGGCTAATAGTAAAAGGGTTCAACAGGACCTCCACATCGACAACATATTACACCCCACATCAAATTGAAGCTGTGAACGGTACAGCAAAAGGATTGTCTGCTCCAGACATGGATATGAGCAAGGAGGTAATAGTAATCTTGGATACGGTTCCTAATACAGATAGCATAAACGCAGTTGCAAGCAGTGTTTACAGAACAAACACTGTATACATTACAGCAAATGGCTCGGATTATGAAGACACAGAGGATTTGCTGACCCCCCATATAGAATATAAGGAACCAGGTTCCCTCCTTTGGGTAGACACCTATATTGGCGCACCTGCGTACAATGCTCTGGAGTTCTGGGAGATACCATTTAATCCGCCGGCGGGTGCTCTAACGGGTAATTACCTTTTTAGGGGGCGATTTAATGACACGTTTGGGCATTACAGCAATTGGCTCGATAGCATGGATATAGTTACGGTTCTCAACAACCCACCCACCGCTGATGCGGGACCCGATGGTACAGCCTCGGCAGGCATACCCTATGTATTCGACGATTCAGGCTCTGCAGATATTGAAGATCCGGGGAGTCTGAGCTACGCTTGGGATATAGACAATAGTGACGGTGTGAACTGGACCCCAGCCAACTACACAGTCTCTTCACCCTCTCATGTTTACATTCTACCAGGTGTTTATGTAGCAACACTGAACGTAACCGATCTGGATGGCGACTGGGATTTGGATACTGTAACGATTACGGTTGTGGACTCCACACCTCCCGTTGCAGATGCAGGACAAGACGCCATAGTAAAGGTGGATACTTCCCATGATTTCAACGGTTCTCTTTCATACGACAATGTGGGCATCGTATGGTACAACTGGAGCTTTGGAGACGGTCAATATGACAACGGGACTAACATCACGACTAACCATACCTATACCGCAGAAGGCATCTATATTGTGACCCTGAACTGTTCCGATGCTGTAGGGCTGTGGTCAACCGACACGGTAACGATTACTGTCAATCCTTCGGATCCTCCAATTGCAAAAGCAGGTCCAGACAACTCCACAAATGAAGGTTCACCGATCATATTCAACGGTTCACTCTCAACAGATGATTTCGGTATAGTGAATTTCACATGGGACATTGACGAGTCGGATGGCCTGGATTTCAGCAATCCCACTTTCTGGGGCGAGGAGATCACACATACCTACAATATTCCAGGTACCTATATTGTGACTTTAAACGTCACCGATGAGCATGGAGGATGGGATCTTGACAATCTTACAGTGATAGTGATCGATATCACACCACCAAACGCGGTTGCGATTATTCCCACACCCATCGATGAGGACACCTCCTACATGTTCGACGCTTCAGGTTCATCGGATAATTCAGGCTCAATAGCCTATTACAACTGGACATGGGGGGATGGTAACTTCACATTTGGCACAGACCCACAGCCTTGGCACAGCTATGCAGAGCCGGACTTTTATTTGGTCACATTGAACGTGAGCGATCCAACAGGATTATGGGATACTTATACTGAACTGATAGAGGTCAAGGATATTACGCTCCCGAACGCAGACGCAGGACCACCAAACTCAACGAATGAAGATGCCCCTATAAACTTTGACGCCTCAGCTTCTTCTGATAATGTAGGAATAGTGAATTATTACTGGGATATGGACGCAAGTGATGGTCTGGACTGGGTTACCCCAGATCAGACAGGGGTAAAACCGTCACATGTTTACAATACACCTGGCTTCTACACCGTGACATTGAACTGCACCGATTCTGAGGGCAACTGGGGATTGGACACGACCACGATAGATGTCTTTGACATCACGCCGCCAACAGCGAATGCAGGGCTTGATGACACCTGGGATGAGGACTCGCCCTACATGTTCGACGCCTCGGGTTCCTTCGATAATGTGGGTATAACAAACTATGCCTGGGACATCGATGCCAGCGATGGTGTGGATTGGGGCAGCCCCGACTATTCAGGTTCGAATCTATGGAACCCTGCGCACACATACACACAACCTGGTATCTACACGGTCACACTGAATGTCACGGATGCCGTGGGTTACTGGGATATAGACCAAGTGCAGATAACTGTTAACGATATCACGACCCCCATAGCAGATGCGGGGCTTGACGATTCCGTTGACAACGGCACAGCCTACGGATTCGACGGCTCAGGCTCATGGGATAATGTGGATATAGTGAATTACGCCTGGGATATTGATGCAAGCGACGGTGTGGATTGGGACAGCCCTGATTATGAGGGGCCTGCATTATGGGATCCTACGCATACCTACAATCAACCAGGGGATTATACAGTTACCTTGAACGTTACAGATGCAGCAGGAAATTCGGATACAGACACCGTGAAGATTGATGTAATAGACATCATGAACCCAGTCGCAAATGCCGGGCCTGATGATATCGTGGATGAGAATATACAATACATTTTCGACGCTTCAAATTCCTATGACGATGCGGGCATAACTGAATATGCTTGGGATATGGATGCCAGCGATGGTGTAGATTGGGCCAACCCTGATTATTCGGGGCCCACACTATGGGATCCTATGCACACTTACACTGTCCCTGGAACCTACCTTGTATCACTGAATGTGACGGATGCTGATGGAAATTGGGATACTGATACGGTTTACATAACCGTAAGGGACATCACATCGCCAATTGCCGATGTCGGGCCAGACGACACGACAGATGAGGACACAATATACTCATTCGATGGCACGGGCTCCTCAGATAACTCAGGTTCCATAGCCTTCTACAACTGGAGCTTCGGGGATGACGAATACGCACTCGGCATAGACCCGCAGCCTTCTCATATTTACGTTGAGCCTGGAGATTATCTTGTCATTTTAAATGTAACAGATGCGGCAGGAAATTGGGATACGGACACGATGATCCTCACCGTGTTGGACATCACACCGCCATTTGTGAGCGCAGGACCTGATGACACGGTGAATGAGGATATACCTTACATGTTCGATGCCTCAGCCTCCTACGACAATGTAGGCATAGACAACTACACTTGGGATATCGATGATAGCGATGGCGTTGATTGGGGCAGCCCAGATTACTCAGGTGCGGGGATCTCAACACCAGTGCACACTTACTCCCAGCCAGGAACCTACACAGTAACACTGAATGTCACAGATGCAGCAGGCAATTCGGCAACAGATATTTTGGTCATAACTGTGGAGGATGTAACTTCTCCAACACCGAATGCAGGGCCTGACGATACCGTGAATGAGGACATACCTTACAATTTCGATGCCTCAGGCTCAAGCGACAACGTGGGCATTGTGAGCTATGCATGGGACTTGGACGCAAGTGATGGTCTGGACTGGCAGAACCCGGATTCCACCGAGATCGCACCAACGCATATTTATTCTCAACCAGGTGTTTACACCGTTACCTTGAACGTTTCAGACGCTGTTGGGAACTGGGCCACCGATACATTGGCAATAACTGTTGTTGACATAACGCTTCCCACAGCAAATGCAGGAACTGATGATGAAGTGAACGAAGACACACCTTACAATTTGAATGCCTCAGGGTCGCAAGACAATGTCGGCATAACAAGCTATGCATGGGACATCGATGCGAGTGACGGTATAGACTGGAGCAGTCCAGATTATACTGAGGAGTCGCCTACACACATCTATATTGAGCCGGGCGTATACACTGTCACGCTGAATGTTACAGACAGCCAAGGAAACTGGGCAATCGATTCCGTGGTCATAGAGGTTTACGATGTGACACCGCCTATCCTGTCTGTCGTATTCACAGATACCGTTGATGAAGATTGGGAACATGAATTCGATGCCTCAGGATCTTCAGATGACTGTGGAATCGCGGCATACAACTTCACTTTCGGGGATGGATTCTATATCTCAGGCACAGAGGCCATTGTTACACACACCTATGTGGACCCAGGTACTTACATACTTACCGTCAACGTAACAGATTCAGCAGGTAATTGGAACACAAGTTCTTGGCTTGTCACTGTCAGGGACATCACACACCCGTTAACACCTGCTGGGCTTACGGTTTCTAAGGTTCCCGCGGGAAGCGCTTTGAACATATCTTGGAACCTCAATACTGAGGGGGATATCAACTATTACGAGCTGGACTACAGCGACGACGGCCAGAATTTTGAACTGGTTGACAACATTTCGCAGGGAATTTCTTATTATATGCATACAGGATTGATCAATGGTAAAAACTACTGGTACTATCTTGTTGCGGTGGACGATGCAGGCCTTTCATCTGAACCGTCACCCCTTATACTTGGCAACCCGGACAGGGACTTGGACGATGACGGCACCTATGACACAGTGGATGAAGACGATGACGGTGATGGTTGGAACGATATCACCGACGAATTTCCAAACGATCCATCTGAATGGGCCGATAATGATGAAGATGGGACAGGAGACAATGCAGATGATGATGATGATAACGATGATGTTCTAGATGTGGACGATGCATTTCCTTTCGATTCTTCCGAGACACTGGATTTTGATGGGGATGGCATTGGCAACAATGCAGATAATGACGACGATAACGACGGCGTTCCAGATGGGGAGGATGATTTTCCATTGGATCCAAAACGCTCGAAAGTGGATTTTGATTTCATGTCAATTCTCTTTATTCTCATAGCGATCATTGCCATAGTTGTTGCTGCAATTCTGGGTGGTGCGCTGTCCAGACAGAAACGCAGGAACAATACTCTATCGATGAAGCTCACTCAATTTGAGCAGGCTCAGACACGGCAGCCACAAGTTCCACCCCCAGCAGCACAGCCCATTACCAAGCCAAAACCGCCTCCCCCACCGGTATCACAGCCCATAACTCCAAAACAGCCCCCAGCAAAACCTCCAATAAAGGCAGAAGAGACTTTGCAACAAAAAGTGGAGGAAGCTACCCCGCAAGCAGTCCCACCCGTTGTACCAATTATACCTGCCCTCGCACCAGAAAAACCTGAAGAGCAACTGGAACCGCTGGAGGAAGAGCCAAAGCCAACTGAGGAACCTGCACCTGGAACCGCCGAGGCGGAAGAGAAACCTCAAGCTGAAGAACCAACACCTGAAACAATTGAGCCAGAAGAAAAACCACAAGTAGAAGAGCCTGCACCAGAAACAACCGAGCTAAAAGAACAACCACAAGTTGAATCCCCACCGCCTCAAGAACCTACATCTGAAGCTCCTGAGGAAGTTGCAGCTTTCGAGCTGGTAGAGGAAGAAGAGAAACCTGCTGAGCCTGAAAAGAAAGCACCACCGCGACCACCCAAGGGACGAAAACCACCAAGACCTCCAAAGAAAATGCTTAAAAAGTCTGAGGAAAAATAAACCCTGAAATTCAATTACAAAATTCGGTATGGTGATACGATCT
>CBDUXN010000080.1:0-14675 GCA_965371185.1 uncultured Thermoplasmata archaeon | reverse complement strand
ACATCGTGCCGACAACGGTAATTGGATCAATGACCACTCGCTGCGGCATCACCTCCGCGATCCTTTCATCGATTGTAGAAAGGATATCTGCGACATTTGCATCCCTTATCATGCCTCCCAAGTCACAGTACACAATCTCTTTTCCAAAAAATGAAGGGTCTATGAAACCGAACTTGGAAGAATAGCGGAGCATCCATTGCGTGGGCTCGCTCAACGTTGTAAAGAACAGCCCCCTTTGGTTCATCTTCACACCGGAGAAAAGGAACTTTTGGGCAAATGTTGTTTTGCCAGTCCCTGCACTTCCACTGACGAGTATAACCGATGGAAAGGGGAAACCACCTTCTATCATATCATCCAGGCCATTTACACCAGACTGTATCCTTATCAACTTGTCCTCCATTCAACCGCCTCCTGTAAAACACTTTCTATACGAGTATAAATCAAAGGATCTTTTTTTATCGGAGAGGAGCGACCTACTCCCCATTTCATCATCCCTATTGGATTTCCCGATTCTCAGTTCGTTGATATCGATCTCCTTATCACATAGTTTCTTTGCCATTTCATACAGAGGCTGGTGGGCGTTGCTGTCCAAAATGAGGGGTATAAGGATGTTATCCCTACCGCCAAACTTGGCCATATACTTCTCAAGAAATCTCTCCACCATCTCACGAGCGTTGTAGCTCAGCATCGTGGCCAGGTTGTCGATGAGGATGAAGTCCACATCGGCGATATCGGTTCTGCTTTCCGCACTGGTCTTGTCTCCTGAATTCCAGAAAAACAGCTCGGGTAGAAGGTCGATTTGGAATGGTGAGTTCATTATCCTAACATTGCCCCCATCATCGATCTCGCTCACCTTGGTGCCTGAGAACCTTGCGATTGTGTCTATGAAAAGCAGGTTGGAATAATCTATGCGGTGCAGCCTTAGAAGATGTTCAATATATTGATGGGGTCTATCAATGGTTATGAAGATTCCCTTCTTCTTGAGCTCCTCAAGAAGTGCCTTTAAAACTATGAGATTGGTTTTGGCGATTTGCGCATAGTTCACGGTGAAAAGCACTTTATTTCCATTGCTCATGTTGCCTATTTGGGATATTATGTCCTTCATCAACTGCATGTCCTCGGCGTTCATCTTATACACCATGGCGATATCATCTTTTAGTACGGTGGTTCTTTATTATATTCAAACCAATCGATGTGTCGATGTTAGGTTATCTCTAGCTCCACACCTCCCTCTCAGCGAGAATTCTCAGGATCTCCCTTGCGGAATTCTCGATATCCAACATCGTAGGTCCAATATACCCTTTTTTTTGAAGCATTACTAAAAGGGCGAGGTTCTTATTCAGTTTCTTGGCGAGTATCTTGTAGCCGTTATAATCAAAGACACATTGCGTGAACATGTCATCATAATGACCGCTTAGAGCGGAAGCGTTCCATTCTTCCACCAGTGCCAATATCTTGGCTATTTCTTCCGTGTGGTTGTTCCTCTTGGGCAGCTCGCAGGCTACTACTCGATCTTTTCCTTTAACCAATATGGCTCCTTCGATATCTTCTTCTTCCTTTAAATCCGATATCACCTTTTTCAATCTCGATATAGGTGAATTTCCCTGAAGCTCAGACCATCTTCCATCCTTCCGTTTCATGCAATCGCCTCTCTACATTTCCAGGTAGCTCTATATTCGATTGTCTTGCTTTGCCCCCTTCCTCTTCTCCAAAACAGGTAAAAGAAAACTACACCAGACACAGGCAAAACCACCTCCCTGAACTCAGGGATTTCCAGCTCTCCCCAGGAATTGGAATTGCCCGAAGGTTCATCTAAAGCGCCGTCAGGCCATTCTTCGTAGGCTGAACCTGCATCGAGTACGATAACTGCGAAACCGATTTTTTCATGGTCTTCATCAAAGTTATTAGCATCGTTCAATGTGCTCCTCGGAACTTGTGCTTCATATTCCATTCCTACCCCGCTCTCCAAATTTTCGGCTATTATATGATTTGCGGGGGGTGGTGATTCCCCGAAGGCCGGCCAACCAGATCCAGTCCCCTCATACCATTCATCGAACCAAATACCTACATATCTCGTTTGAATCTTCTTGTCATAGGAATCGTCCACCCCGTCATTTGCATGGTCCGTTTCAAAATAGATCGCACATATGTCGTTACTATCCACACTGGTATCTGCGGTGGTGACAGCGAAGTAAACATAGGTAGCATCCATTTTTACATAAACCGTCAAGTCGCCGTTTGTTACTGAATTTGCATCTGACCATTCTGCGGAGTTGTAATTTCCGTCAATGGTCGGTGTGGAGCCTGCTCCGCAGACCAATATATCACTACTGTATCTCGTTCCTCTGAAAATTATCCTTGGAAATCCCCTGGAGATCTTATCTGTAGAATAATCATCTTCGCTGCCGTTCCAATCGGTTGTCTGAAAGTACACCTTGAAATGCCCTGTTATGTCCATGTTGCCCTTAGAAATCTGCGTTTCCAACCTTGCTGTGTCAGTTTCTGCATCGATTATGCCTTCATAAATCCATTCCCAATCCAAACGGGATGGACCTGAAAAGCTAAGATGCCTTTTTGAGATAATCTCCCCGTATTTACCTTTGACCTCGATAAGATGATCTGCACCGATATCCCCTATGGAATAGCCTGTTGACGACAGATTATCGCTGTCTATATATATGTAAGCTATATCTTCCCCTGTTCTCGGCGGCCTTGGCGGGACCGGTGTTACTGGTGAAGGTTCGCCTGGTTCCGAAGGCTCTGCAGGTCCTGGTACACGAAAAGTATTTCGATAAGGGATAGGATCGCCCCAATCTATCTCTCCGTCAACCTTTAGATAGAAGGATATTTCCTGCGTGGTGTTGGAAACTCCGTACTCGATGATGTCCAGATTTTCGTTTCGGACATCATCTGTTGTATCATCCCCACTAATCTTATCCGCCCAATCGGCAAAGGCCCCGTCCACCTTGACGGCATCCGGAATTGCCAAAATATAGCTGTTGTCATAAAGGCCGGAAGCTGTTTGCAGCCTTTCCAAGGATGTGGTACCCTGATAGGTTACGACATCGTGATTATCCTGAATTTTGAAGCCTACACTGTTCTCATGGGTTGCAGTAATGCTAACATCTACAACGATGTACAGGATTCGGTTTTGATCCTTTGATAATAACAGGTTTGGTTGGAAAGTTACCTTGCCACCGCTCAACATGCCCATGGAGACCGTATTACCGTAGTCATTCTCAAGTCTCAACCCACCAACATCGGAATCACTTCCCTTTCCGGTCCTCGTTGCCGTCAGCTCGGTGAGGGTTATATCCGCGTTCAGTGCCTGCATCTCCAGTCTGAGCAACCTGTTGCCGTTGCCACTTATTACATCCCTGCCCACACCCTGCTGCTTCACAAGCAGAACGCCTTTGTCACCGCTTACTATGGTGTCGGAGAAATCCTCGAAACCGTCCCAGCTCTGCATGTGGAAATAGGCATCTGCATGCCGTCCATTTTTTAAATTAATATCGTATGATTGGACCTGGAGCTCGAGGCCACTCCCCTTTGCCATTGCGTTTGCTTGGCCGTAGTGCTCCCAGTTGTTCCAGTCCTGGTCGTCATCGCTGAAGGAGTAAAGCTCAGCAGTGTGTACCTTCCCCTTCCAACCATATATCCGCATCATGTAATCTGCACCGATACCCTTTATTTGATAGCCTGAAGAGTATTCCTGGTCGGTATCGATGAAAATATGTGCTGTATCGACCCTTCTTCCTAAGTATTCAGGCTGCCCTGCCATCATTTTTCCTTCAACCTCCAGGTAGAAGGAAAGAAAACCGGGCTCTTTATAGACACGGTAATCGATTATATCGACGTTTTGATTGAAAGCTGCCGCTTCCTGCGTATCGGAGTTCGATACAATGCCATTCCAGTCTGTAAAACTCCCGTCAATGTCCACAACCTGGGGGGATGTGTAGAACATATTTATAATACTTGGCAGAAAGAAAAGGAACATTAAGGCTATGGGGATGGCCAAGAGCCTGATCCGTCGGCTTTTTTCCTCAAATCCTTTCTGCACACCCCCCAATCCATTGGTGATCCCGTTGCCGTTTGTAACACCATTGGTAATCCCTATCTTGAGCGCCCTCAATCCGTTCGTCAGGCCGTTTGTGATGCCGTTTGTAAGACCGTTTATAATTCCGTTTGTCAGGCCCAGCCTGGTCCTCTTCAGGCCGTTTGTCAAACCATTTGTGAGTCCACGCCTGCCCCTTCTAATCCCAGTTGTAAGACCGTTTGTCAGACCGTTCGTGAAGCCGTTTATGACTCCATGCATTCTTTCTCTCATACCGTTCGTTAATCCGTTTGTCAACCCTACAGCTCTTCCTTTTTGATCCACTCCAATCTTTGGGGTTATCAAGCTTACCTGGTCCGCGGCCTTGCCTGGACGAGCGGGCCTCTTTTTTTGTGGTTTTTTCAATACGGTTTCAAGGGCATTCCGGTAGCAATTCGATGCCTCGCTGAACCTCATCAACCTTGTTAAAACATAGGCTTTTGCGATCCAGGCCGAGCTGTAGCCATCGTCAATTTCAAGGGCGGCGTTGAAAGCGTTCAAGGCCTTTTTATCTGCACCTACGATGTTCAGCAGTATTCCCTTTTTGAACCATGATTCTTCATCCTCTGGGTTTTTACGGATCCGATCGTCTAGAACAGACAATTTCGTTCTAACTTCATCCTTCTCGATCGATTTTCTTGATTGTTCCATGATCCCGTGAATCTGGTTGAAATAAACCACAATTTTGTCCTTTTCATCCGCCTTTCTTCTAAGTAATCTCGATCCACATGCTAAACAAAACGGTTTGGGTCCTACAATAGGTGCCCTGCAAATGGGACATTCTCGTTCAATAAGCTCTTCAATATCTTTTTTAGCTTTTATTAGTTCGAAGTCGATTATATCGAAGTCCACAGTTGATTTCTTGCCGGTTTTTTTGTCCATACGATTGCACTCTCTGAAATTTCACGAGCCATATGAAAAAATAATGATGGTGCTCAAGAAGGAGTAGGCAGAGGGAGAGGAAAAGTGAGCACCATCATGGGAAGTAGGGGGGGAATATGGCGTACCAAATTGTTAAGACTGAGGGGGGCCCTCCATAGCTCCTTTGTGCTTTACATTTTCGACATTGATCTTGCTTCTAACATGTGAATCCTGTCCATAATTAATTCTCTTCACCTCCTCCTTTTTGCTTTCGATTATCAGGCGCCTTACTGCGTCTGTTACAAATTCCACCTCATCCGAGTAGAGCCCTGAATCTTCCACTATCTTGTCCACTTTGCATTTTAAAAGCTTCGGAATCTTTATCTGACAATCTTTTGGCTTTTCATCCATTATATCAACTCTCTATCTACTTTGACTCAACTATATATCTACAAATCGGCTTTTAATTAAATATATTACTCTTTAGTTATCAGGGTTGATAATTATAGGATGAGAATCATGGAGCCCAATCTCAAAAACCCAAGTTGTTTAGAAAAATAAAAATACTATAACGATATTCTCATTTACGAGTGAACATGAAAAAAGAAAAAGAATTGAAAAAAGAGACAAAGTGGTACGGGGTTAGGTTGCCAGAGGGGTTGATGGGGGAGATCGAGAAAACGATAGTGGTTAATCCTCATTGGTCATCAAAAGCCGATTTTGTCAAGGATGCTGTTAGGCAACTTTTGAATTATTATGAGGAGTTGGAGATTGGGAAAAAGGGAAAATAGAACGATGGAATACTTATCGATCAATATTTTATAACATATCCTTCTATCATTTCGAGGCAATTCAGTTCCTATGATAATTTTACCCATACTTAGAATTAGGGTGGGGTATTAATATTCTTATCTTGATAATCACTCCACTAGAGTAGTGAACCAGCATAGGTAAAAAATTATAAGTAATGAGACGACCATTCTAAAGATAACGATATCAGCCCAGATCAAGAACTATCGGAGGCTTTAGATAGAGAGCGAAAGAGTGGGAAAAGAATGAACAATGAAAAATTATCTGTGAGAAAGACTGAAATTATCAATAAACTTATGAAGAATGGAAAAATCATTAGAAATTTTGGTGTTAGGAGGATAGGGTTATTTGGCTCGGTAGTGAAAGGGGAGACAAAAGATGAGAGTGATATAGATATAATGGTGGAATTTGAAGAAAGAGAGGAAAAATACAGCAATTTAATAAATCTTTATTTTTTTCTGCAGGATTTATTGGGTAGAAAAATAGATCTGGTTACTCCAAATAGCATAAGTCCATATTTATCCTCCTATATCCTAAAGGAGGTGGAATATATTGAAGAACTATCGTGAATATTTAAAGGCGGGGTTCGGAATTTCAAATAACGGCTGGCGGGTATCTGAAGTTTGCGAATGAAATGAGCAAATTTGGGCGTAGGGGGTGCAACCCCCAAAGCCAGATACCCGCCTGTTAAGTCCCCCGACGAACGAAGTGAGGAGAATGTAATGTGGTCAAGGAGCGAAGCGACGAAGAAGTAGCCAAAAACCTTAATTGTGGGATTCCACACGATTTTATAATTAAAAGGAAGATGGGCGAGAACAAATACCCAAAAGAAGTAAGCACCCTTAACAGAGAAATCGAAGTCTGATTTATTACATATCACGCAAGAAGAACCGTTCAATTGGACACTTTCTTATTCCTCGTTCTGGGGGATTTCCAACAAAGCTAAAATAGGAAAAATAATAAATATTCCGCATTCTATACTATATCTGGAGACAGGTGGAAAACCAAGTCTCTGTGGAATGAGATGTTCTGCATCTCTGGATGTTTGATACTATGAAGTACACCATCCTTAGTCTACGGGGTTATTCGCGTTTTTGTGCCGCTCTAGGAGCCTTTCTAGATGGTAGGTTTTAGTGTAATTGGTCTAGGTTCGGTTGGTTGGGCAGTTGTTCATGGTCTTTGTTCCAAGGGCTATTCGTATGCGGGATATGATATCGCTGGAGATTATGACTGGAATTCGATTTTAGATTCCAAGATTTCATTTGTCTGCGTGTCTACTCCCATTGGTGATGATGGGCATCTTGATTGCTCGAATATTGATGATGCTCTGGAGAAATTGAGTGAATCTGATTACTCTGGTGTTGTTGTGATTAAGAGCACAGTTTCTGTCGGTTACATGGATTCTGCTTCTACACGGTTTCCGACCCTTCGTCTTGTTTACATGCCAGAGTTTCTAAGAGAGCGCAGCAGCTTCAAATGGTTTTTGAAGCCGGACAGGTTAGTGTTGAGTGGAGCTCCTGAGGACGTTGATGCTGTTTTGGGCTTTTTTTCATGGGTAGAGAATGCTGAAACTCTCATCATGTCTCATAAGGAAGCTGAAATAGGCAAGCTGGCTCATAATGCATATATCGCCACCAAGGTTAGTTTCACTAATGAGATTGAAGCTTTTTGTAGCGCGTCAAAATGTGATTCGAGCAATGTTATGAGTGTTATTTGGGCTGATCGGCGTGTTAAGTGCCGTTCCCATCTTACTCCTGGTCTTGGCTCGTATGATGGAAAATGTGTTCCCAAAGACACTCATGAGTTGATAACCAGCTTCCCGGATTCGGTTCTTCTTCGAGCGGTTGAGGCAGTGAAAAGTAATCATCCTTTCGTTTCCCATGATTTTTCTCTGCCTAAGGCATTGGTGATTATACCTACCAAGGACCGTCCAGAAAAGCTAAGAAGAGCTTTGGAGTCTATATGCAATCAGACAGTCAGGCCAGATTATGTCGTAGTGGTTAGTGATTGCTCAGGGCAGAACAAAGAGTTGACTTCCGAAGTTGTTTCTTCTTTTGTCTCTTCTCTTAATATTGAGTTGATACGTAACTGTAAGACAAGTAATCTATCTGGAGCTGTGAATTCTGGTATTTCTCACTCTATCAATGCGGGTTTCAAACCCTCGGACACTTTCGTGGCTCTTCTGGATGATGATGATTGGTGGGATGTTAAATATCTTGAAAACTGTCTGCGTTTTGCTTTGGAAACAGGTTCGGACTGGATTATTTCAGGCCTGATACGCCACGATGGAGAAAATGTTTCTGGCGTTTACCAGTCTATTCCGAATTCGGTTTCCATTGACGATTTTCTGGAATCTAACCCGAATATTCAGGGGTCTAACATGTTTGTAAGATTATCCAAGTTCTACGAGGCAGGGGGATTTGATGAAAACCTTGTCAGCACTACGGACAGGGATTTTTGTATCAGTCTCCTTGGATTGAAGGACATATCGTATTCCATTTTGAATAATCACCTGGTACATCATGATGCCTCGGACGATTCTACCAGGCTTTCTCATCCTAGTTCGGAGAATAAGAGGACTGGCTTGCAGTCATTCTTCGATAAACATGAATCGAGAATGTCCAGTGAGCAAAGAGAACAGTTCAAGTTGCGTGCTCAGAAACTGTTTTCAATTGATATCCATGACAAAAGAAGTATGGCCAGCTCCGGGGGTTCGTAATGCCCGATACCTATTGCTCTGACCTCTGGCACGGCATTACAATTAACAAAAGAGGGGAGGTATTCAGTTGTTGCCTACAGATGCCTGTTATGATTGGTAACATCTATGAACAGCCTCTTTCCAAGATGATTAATTCCCCTGAGCTTTTAGAGTATAGGAAAGAATCGCTGACTGGACATCTGGTTTGTTACAAAGGATGCAATTTTGTTAATAAATCGAATTCCCGCGAACAGGACTTGAGAAATATGGAAGTAGATTACTCAGAGTTACGGAGGCTGCACATCAGCTTTGGGGAAGCATGCAATATCCGGTGTATTATGTGTCAGCATCCTATCAGACATTCTTCCGAAGAAGTTTTTCTTGATGGATCTATTTTGATAGAGAACGTTGATATTTCACCGTTCCAGGAGATTCTTATTCAGGGCGGAGAGCCTCTCTATATCCGATCTTGTTTGAAGTATATGGAGTATCTCGGTTCTCTGGACAAGAGATACATACTTCTCACAAATGGATTATTGATGAATTCACATCTGGCATCTATCATCGTTCGAGATGCTAGTGTTGTTAGTATCTCTATCAACGCTGCTACCAAGCAGGTGCATGAGCTCGTGAATTCTGGTTCTAATTGGGAGCGAGTTATAGAGAACATTTCAACTCTTCTCTCGATGAGGGAAAAGATAGGTACAGATATGGTTCTTAATGGTAGAATGACATTGGTTCCCCAAAATTTGCATGAAATTCCTATTTTCCTCGAATCTTATAGGGATATTGGTTTTGATACTGTGAACTTCGGTTTCGATAAGGTGACTGTGCCAGATTATCTTTCAACCAAACCCCGATTCAAAGAGGAGTTAGCATTAGAAATACGTGATGCCCTAGATAAAGTGGATATTACTGATGTTGATTCCAGAAGGTTGGTTCAACTAGGGCTGGTGGTGAATTGATGGAGTTCAGAGACAAATACAAGGAGAGGTTTGAGAACTTCATTGTTGAGAAGTTCGATTTGTCTCTTGATGATGTTTGGAGCATTCCTAGTCGTGAGGGTTTGGTGTTGACTGATGGGGTTCATGTGTTCAAGTGTCTTACTTTTTTAAATGAGCAATCTTTCCTTATTGAACTAGGACTGGACGCCGGAGGCTTGTCTCCTGAGCTAGATAAGGTTCATGAAGGTCTTCTTGAGACCAGGCAATCCATCTTTCATTCTTTTTTCATTCTGAAAGGACTTTCAGAATCCATAGGAAAGTATCATCCTCTGCGGATAATCTCATTCGATGTTTATCTTTCTGACGACTTGATCATACTGCGAATGCCGTTTGTCAATATATCTGATTATCCTGGAGGATACGAAAATGAAATGGTATGTATGCTTCGTGAATTGAAGGATATGGGGTGGATTTCTGTTGATATGGACCCCAAGAATATCAAAGTCGTGGAGGGTGACCCTCCCCGGTTGTTATTGTTGGATATAGGTTATTTTTATGTTCCAGCCTATGAAGAGCTTTTTGACACTATGTGTCGTAGGGCGTATGTCACATTGAATTTTGCAGGTCGGTCTGACATCCGGTCTCTTTTGAGAAAAGTGAATGTAGACCCGACTTTTTCATATCTGGACGACTCTGAATATCATAGACATGAGTTTAGTAGATTCTATGCTGCGGTGATGGATGGTGAGCCGTAGAATGTCTAACGGCGAGAAGACCTTCTATATCGACCTTGTTGGCTGTGAAAAGCGCAAGTTGGACGCTGAGAAAATTCTACAATATTTCAGGCTGAATGGGTATACTCAGATAACGGACGATTCAAGGATTTCCGATGCGGATGTGGTTGTTTTTGTGTCTTGTGCTTTCAATGATGAATTTTCTGCCCTATCCAAGAAGAAGATTTCGCATATGCTTGATTCTAAAGAGGATAATGCAAAATTTATCTTGTCTGGCTGTCTGCCGGAGATAGAGCCGGATTTTATGAAGCTGTCTGGTCTCATCTATTCGGTCAGTCCACGGGATATGAATCGGTTTGATGAGATTGTTCATCCCGATATCAGAATTTGTTCCGTGCCAGAACAGAATTTATCATTCTTTGACAATCGTAGTTATCCGGTTCCGGACCGGGATTATCGTTCTCCTTTGCTTGAAGAGTATGTGAATTCAAAGAATGGCTTCAAGCTGCGTGTAACGTGGGGGTGTCTGAGTAGTTGTAGTTATTGTGCGGTGAAGAAGGCAACAAAGAATCTTCTCAGCAAGCCTCTGGATGATATAAAAAACGAAATGGAGAGAGGTTTGAACTCAGGGCATGTAGATTTCTTTGTAACTGGGGGTGATGTTGGGGCATATGGTCGTGATTTAGGGTTGAGCATAGTTGAGCTCTTGGATCTTCTCACTTCATATCTCAGAGTGAATCTGTATATCCAGGAGTTCAATGCACAATGGCTTGTCAAATATGGAGATGATATTTCCAGGGTACTGGAAAAGAATATCAACCACTATCGGAAATTGTTCATTAATGTTCCTATTCAGTCGGGAAGTGATTACGTTCTTGGACGTATGAATCGCCATTATTCTTCTGCTGAGGTTTTAGATGCAATTCGGAACATCCGGTTGAACAATCATAAATTCCGTTTGGGTTCTCATTTCATTGTTGGGTTCCCTGGTGAAACTGATGATATGTTTGAAGAAACACTGTTGTTTTTGGAGAATGCCAACCTTGATTTTGTAATGGTTTTCACATATAGTGATTATCCTAACGCGGCTTCATATCGGTTAGATGGCAAGGTGAACCTAGAGGTTTCTGTTAAGCGCCGTGAAATACTTCTCGAAACTCAGAAGAAGATTGACCTTTTGGAGAATCGATATCGGATTATCGAGAATTGCAATTTTGAAGTGATATCCTCTATTGCTGATACTATTGAGGGATGGATTACTCCATCTGAGGGAAAGCGGTTGTTTTCTCTGGCCAAGAATCTCAGTTTTGGTAATATTGTTGAGATCGGGTCGTGGAAGGGTAAATCCACTTTCATTCTGGCATCCGGTTTAATCCAGGGTTCGGGAGCTTTGCTCTATTCTGTTGATCATCACACGGGTTCTGTAGAGCAAAGAGAGCATGCTAGAGGCACTTTAAACACTCTTCCAGATTTTGTTTCTAATATCCGGCGTTTGAATGTTGGTTCTGTTGTGAACGTGATTGTTTCAGATTCGATTCTAGCCAGTGAACATTTTGAAGAAGATGTTGGACTTATTTTCCTTGATGGTTCTCATGAATACATTGATGTACGTGATGATTTCAATGCTTGGTGGCCCAAACTCCTTCCTGGCGGTATAATGGCGTTTCATGATACGTTGACGAAACCAGGCGTTTCAAGATTTGTCAATGAAATGCTTTCTGAAAGGTTGGATTTTGAAGACCCTCAGCTTGTAGATGAAATCACCTATATTCATAAGTCATTTGGGACTTTGGGGATATCACCTAACGTCTCTGAATTTCTGATAATGAAAGAAGAGTCTTCAGAACGTGTTTTCAAGATGAAACGGGGTGAACTATGATTCTTCCGTTCACTCCAGATAATGTTCAGATTGAGATTTTCAATCGGTGTGATATGGGTTGTCCTCTCTGCCCCACCGGACGCTCTGAGGTTGTCCGGAAACGCCCTGATATCTCTGTCGATATCTTCAATGACATCATATCAGAGTTGTCAGAGCGTAATCCCAGAATCCAACTTTGGAATTATGGAGAACCACTTCTACAT
The DNA here is from genome assembly GCA_965371185.1 of uncultured Thermoplasmata archaeon. Taxonomy (GTDB): domain Archaea; phylum Thermoplasmatota; class Thermoplasmata. The sequence goes on along the minus strand of CBDUXN010000080.1, from coordinate 2,453 downwards.
CCCGATATTATCAAAATTGTCCAATCTATTCCATCTGTTTTTTCAGACTGCTCCATTTCAACGAATGGACAGGTAATGTCCACCGAACTAGCCGATACTATTTCTAATAGTGGGATTACGGAGATTATCTTCGCTATCGATGGTCTAACTCAAGAGTCCTATCAAAAGTATCGTAGACGCGGGTCCCTTGAGAAAGCTCTGGAAAGTATTAAATTCATGACCAAGGCCAGAGAACGACTTGATTCGGATATCAAGATATCAGTCCAGTTTATCGTTTTCAAGCACAATTTCAATGAGATTCCGGCTCTCGGAAATTTTTTAACCCCTCTAGGCGTTGACGAGATAAGGGCCAAATCAGCCATGCTGATGAAAGATGGAGATAATTCCTCATTGGTTTTAGTCGCTGAATGTTATTTGTATCTTGATTATCCTGGAGAAAGATATTATCTTGATAACGGGCAGTTTTACGTCAAAGGAAGTGCGCTTGATTATTGTCCACTGATTGAGAATTCGATGGTAATCACCACTGACGGCAGGTTTTTGCCATGTTGCTGGGACTATGGGTGCGAGTTTTCATTTGATGGCGTTGGAAGCTGGAATCGCATCAAATCAATTATAAATTCCAGCAATCCCCCCAATATGTGTGATAAATGCCCTGTTCGGTTTCAGCATACGTTTTCATGGCCCTGGAACAAAGTTCCAGGTGTTGAGTATTAACGGGTTCTTTTTGCTGTCTGGATGGCGTATCCTATCCAGTATGCTATATCCCATATTATTTGGTAAAGTGCTACGGAGATTCCCTTCTTTCGTATTATGTCAGGTATTTGGATTGCCTTTACTGCTTTAAGGTCGTTCCATTTTATCATAGAAAATTGTTTGGTTCGTCTCAGTTCTACAACACTGATACGACAGCCTTTTCCAATCCGGTATGCTGCTTTTAGATCATGTCTGATGGCTTCAGCTGAATGGCATATATATGCATCTTTCATAAGCCATGCAACAGAATTTCCTGACTTCTGAATGCGATAATTCAAATCTGCGTCTACAGCATAAGGAACAGGGTCATTGAACAAGAATCCCCCTATGTCTGGCAAGATATCCTTGCGAACAGCTATTCCTGGAGTGAATACTACCTTCTGGCTATTCACATAATCTCTGGCTTCAGCAACTTGACGAGAGAGCGTTTTCTGTTTATCGATAGAAAAGCGTATTCCAGCTCTTGCAACTTTGTGTTTGTCTAGAGCATTGTACAGCTTTCTTATGCAACCCTTTTCAAAAACAGTGTCAGAATCGGTTATTATAACACGGTCATATTTTGCTTCTTTGAAGCCGATGTTTGATATTTTTGACAAATTTTTCCTCGGTGATATACAATAGTGTATTCCCGCCTTTTCGAGTTTCCGCTGAAAAGCTGGATTCTTCGATGTTGATATGATTATTTCTGCTTCTTCGTCAATGCTATCTATACATTTGAAGACTCGTTCATCATCTCCACATCGTATTACAATTGAGATTTCCATGTCCATTCCGCTTCCAGAAAGATGTTTGCCTAAATAAATATCTTTCATCTTCAGTTAAGGGTGCTAGCTAGGTAGTTTTTGAGTGTGATTGTGTTGGACGAGACCATAATGTAATCGGTTGGTAACATTGGATTAATGAGGCATCACGACTATTTGGGATAACAAATCCCAGGGATGCGGATGCCTCGAAAACGTAATAGTCAAACTGAGATATGTAGATTTTGCAAATCGTCAAACACCATACGGTGGTGCAAGAGGAAGAACAAATATCACACCAAACAAAGGTACTTCTGTAAAGATTGCGAGAGAACCTTCGTTTCAAACGACGGTTTTATCGGATTTAGCTACCCACCAAAAGCAATCTGTGAAGCTTTCGAACTGTTTTTCTCGGGACTGAGCCTTGAAAAGATAAAGAAGCACATATTGAGAAACTATGGTTTCTTTGTCTCGTGCAGGACTATTCTTGACTGGATACGGCAACTTTCTGTTCTTACTTATAGCTACACATTGACCTTCGCAAAGACTCATAAAGCGGAGATCTCAGGCGCATGGCACGCAGACGAAACCGAAGTCAAAAACAAAAAGAAGAAACGCTGGATATGGTCTCTTACTCATAAGAGGAATGGATTTCTCATTTCGATCCGCTACTCTAAGAGGAGAACTCAAGACAACGCCAAAGCCATGTATAAGGAAGGAAAAACGATGATGAAAAAGCCACCAAAAAGGATTGTAAGTGATAAAAATGGCAGCTATCGTAAGGCGTTCAATAAAAACTTCTATAACATCGGTTTTAAGCTTCTTTTTATCGGATTCAATCTTGTCAGATAACGGAGCAATTCCCCAGGAATCCCCGGAACGATAGAGAATCTTCTTTTTATCAGCTGAAATCCAATATCTGTTAACCTCAGGCATTATAACTTCATCCTTACGTTC
>CBDUXN010000079.1:0-14981 GCA_965371185.1 uncultured Thermoplasmata archaeon | reverse complement strand
GGTAAAACAAGAAGATAATCTTTACCGTGCTACACTGTAGCTGTCAAAGATGGGTTGTAGATAAGAACATTGGTACATTAAATGAAGATGATATTGTTTGTTTAAAGATTAAATTGATTGCTAAACCAAAAATGAAGAGCACACATTATCTTGATTTTATTAGGATAGTTGATGAAATTATTGCAAAGGTAATTAAGGGAGATCGTTTGAGGCTCTATTCAGAAATTAACAAATATTTGAGGGAAAAAGGGGGCTTATATCCTTCACCCGACACTTCTGTTTACCCTTTTACCGTCGATATCGGATAAAAAAACATAGGTAACAAAAGAATGTTTATGATTGCCGTTATTGTCTCTTAGTGACCTATCAAATTCATTTCTGATATTTACCGTCTAAAATATCTATTAATAGCTTTCTTCTGATATTCTCTTGAATATTTTGAGTTTTATAATGCTCAAGAATCTCAATTCTACTTAAGATACCTAAATTTGTTTTTTTAAGGGTTTTAATATTATCATACATCCCTTTCACCAAGATTCTTTATTATTTTATCAATATCTACATGATACTTTCCAAAGTTCATTTCTTCTTTATATATCCGATCAAGTTCTTTGATTTGGGATTCGGAAACCTTGTACATTATACCTTCATTCGTCAATATAAATATATCGGTCTCAGAACCTACACCTTGGGCAACCTCAGAATTTCTTTTTGCTTTGTACACGTTATACAATGTTGTTTTCAAAGAGTCGTTTCTTGAATGTCTTTGAAAAAGTAAGGTGTTGATTGCCTGTGTTCCCCCAGTACCTATTGCATCAAAATTAATTGTATCAGTTACATTTATTGATTGCATTTCGTTTATCTCAGATATTTGTGCTTTACTATTATTAAATCCTATTAATAGTATTACGCTAGCGAGAGAGAATTCATTCAAATTACTTAATAAATTTTCAGCGGTTTCATTAATTTCTGGTAAAGTGAGTATTTCTTTAATATCTTCATAACTAATCTGAAACTTTTCAAACAAAATATTTTCGATTTGTGTTTTTTTTACTTTTTTCATATTTTGATATATCTTTTGTTCAATGGTATCAAACGTATCTTCTGGTTTAATATCTTTTATGACGGTATTAAATATTGTAGGGTCTCCGGCTAACATTGTTATTGTATTTTTATTGACTTTTTTAAACTTTTCAACCGAGTACTCAAATTCACCTAAAGGAAGGGAGATCATATGATCTGTTGCAAATACGATTACTTCTTTATTTTCATTGAAAGGTTCACTTTTTCCTATCGCAGCTATACATATTGTCATCTATTAAGGCAATGATAAAAATCTATATAAGGCTATCGACATTCAATAAATTAAGAGATTTTCAACCAAATCAACAATTTATACACTTTCCACTCTCTGTAAACTTTACATTCACCACATCATTAGCGATCTTTACCCTTCGAATCGCTATTATCATTTCCCATAAATCCCAGAGAAAAACATATAGCCCATAACCATAATTCTCACGAAGCCCGGCGCAAACGCGGTGAATTGATGGAAAACAAAATCGCGGTAATTTACAATGAAGCCCATGTGGGCCACAAACCCTTAACGAGCAGCCCCGAGAATCCTGAAAGGCTCACCAGTATAATGGATTACCTTACCAAAGAGATCAAGGCATTCGATAACAACTGCGTTTTAATCGATCAATTCGACCCAGCAACAGAGCAGGATGTGCTGCTTGTACATGAAAACAGATACGTCGATTTTATCAAGAACCACTGTGCAAAAGGAGGCGGCTTCCTCGGGGACAGCACCTATCTCACAAAGAGTACGTACAAATACGCCCTTTTGGCTGTGGGAGGTGCGATAAAGGCCTCAGAGGTCGTACTGGAGGGTCGGTTTGAAGCGTCCTTTGCCATGATCAGACCCCCTGGTCACCACGCCAGCCCGGACGGTTACGGAGGGTATTGCGTATTGAACAACGCTGCGATATTGGCCAGGTATCTCCAGAAAAGCAGGGAAATGGAAAAGATAATGATCATCGATTGGGACGGTCATGCCGCAGATGGAACCATGAAGGTATTCTATGAGGACCCAACAGTGCTGACGATTTCACTGCATCGCGATCCAATTGATTTCTATCCGTACAACGGGTTTGCTAGGCAGACAGGGGCTAAAAAGGGTAGGGGAACGAACGTCAACATCGTGCTGCCCAAAACATCAGGGGATGAGGAATACCTCACGGCAATTCGTGATATCGTCATGCCCTTGTACCATCAATTCTCACCTGATTTCGTCATCGGATGCAACGGCTTTGACGCCCACTTCAGCGATCAGAACATGAAGATGAGGATGACTTCCGAAGGGTTTTACAGGCTTGTCAGGGGTCTAAGGGAGGAAATGGGGGGGAAACTCACGATATTGATGGAAGGCGGCTACACAGATTACAATGGAAAACTGGCCCATTCGATAATCGCTGCCTTGCGTCTGGAAGATCCGCCTTACGGGAGCGAAATCGATGTACAGAGCGATAGCCTGTTCAAGGCGGGTAAAACGCACCAAATATTTGAGAAAAATCTCAAAGATTTGAAAAAATTGCTCTCCGAGTTCTATAAGCTCTGATCTCTCCGCGATATATTTATTTACCTTTTACCACATTCAGCTATGGTGCCGCCTTGGATATTCGCAAGCAGAGGATTTGGATTCACAGGGATGAGATTCTGGATGTATTGGAGATAGGGAAGGAGGGCAAGATAAAGTACTACAGTTATACGTATAAGATCAAGGGTAAAGGCGGTACCTGGATTCCAGCCGTTCGGTGGGACAACGTCGAGCAAACGCCACATGTGGACAGATATGATGAAAACAAGGCATTGGTGGAGCAAAAGCCGTGCCGCGAGAAGTCGCTTAAGGAGATATTGAAGTTGGTCGGAATATTCAGAAGGAACCTGATGACCATGGACGTATCGGAATTGTGAGGAGTGGATCCCAAGATGCAGACTGAGATACTAAAATCCTATTCAAATGAGCAAATAGAGGCGGAAAAGAGGCGTTTGGAGAGGAAATACGGGTCGTTCGAGAATCTGCATCAAAAATTCCAGGTTATCAGATGTGGCAACCCTGAGTATGTGGATGATTACATGGTATGGAAGGCTTTGAGCGAGGAAGAGGCCAGCATTAAGGAGAAGATCGTGCTCAAAACTCTGGATATCTATCAGATGATGAGCCCAAAGCGAATGGAAATTATTGATTACCTTTCATCCCACAGCAGCAAATCCATTAAAACCTTGGCAATTGAACTTAAAAGGGACTATAAGAACGTTTACGATGATGTCAAGGCGTTGGAGAGGTTCGGGTTGGTGGAGTTCATAATCGAAGGCAAGAACAAACGCCCTATAACCAAAATCGAACTTATTAGCGTACAGCCAGACAAGAAATCAATGCAGGTTTAGATTACATTTATGAATCATACCATACATCATTGGAAAGTATGCTGGCCATAGTCAATTACAAATTATACCATAAAAGTATTTTTTGCAAAAATATCGATTTTTATAGAAAGTTATTTAAGCAATAAGTTTCATTCATTCCGATAAGGTAGGAATCATGGAGCTTCACAAGATAGAGGATGTTGATTTTAGCATTACTCAAGGACTTGCCTCGGACCAGAATATCAATTTGGTTTGGAAGGAAGGAGAACTGTATCTTTCCATGAAAAACATCGTGCTAACGGACGGAAAGCGATGGTACGACCTCCCAATAAAGGAGCTTGAAAATGTTCAGGTCATCTCCGAAAATCCCACCCAATTGAGGTTTTCTATGCCATCGCTTGAGGTTATCGTAACAGGCAAATATGCGGAGAGGTTGTTGGCTCTTCAACACCTTCTTCTCCCGTACCTTCACCCGAAAAGGGAGAAATTGATGAAGGATAATCTGAGAACCATTCTCAAGTTTTGGGCCTTGGGCGTGAGAAATATCACGGCGCTTGCCACATTGGTACCGCTAACTGCCGAAGAGGTAAGAAAACTCATCATATCGGCCAGGGAAGAGAAACTGATCACAACGGGCGATAAGCTTACAAAAAAGGCCTACGAGAGATTCTCACCTGAGGAGAGGGAGCTGTTGCAGAGGTTGGAGGTAATTCATAATGGTTGAGGCAAATAACCAGGCTACAGGTCTGTTCGAGAGTTTTGCCGAGGCTATTTCCACCCTTGAGAAGCTCACGAAGATCGAAACGAAGATCACAGGGGCAATAGAAGCCTCCAAAGTGCCTTGGAAAGAGTCAAGAAAACTGCTGAAATGCATGAGTCCGGACCAGATATCCAACACAACCCTCTTCCAATTTATGCAGAATCTTTTCACTGAAATGGGCCTGGGCAACCTTGGAATTTTGGATGTGGGCAGGTTTCAGCTGACTTTTTATTTCAAGGAATGTGAGATTTGCAAGCTTTATCACACCCAAAAAGGCGGAAAGGTTTGCTTCATAACATCCGATGCCATCCTGAAGTTCTTTATAAAGGACCTCGATCTCCCCTGCTCTGTTGAGGAAACGAAGTGCATCAAGGAGGGAAATTTTTCCTGTGAGTTCCAGGTTGATCTGCAGCCCCTAGGTGTGTACAAGATCGCGTTGGATGACATAGACGGAGCTTTGGTAGGAAAGCTTCTTTCCAAGAAGTTCGATATCAGCAAGTTCGCCGAGGCGAACATGATGGAGGAAGGGGAGGTGGAATATCGATTGCAGGTGCTGGAGAGCTATCAACTCGTTGATGAGAATCACCAGCTCACGGAGATCGGTTCAACCTATTATAAGTTCGCTCAGGGATTAAGGGCTTTGGAGGAGGACTTTGAATCTCCATGGAAGAGCCTTTCTGATGTAACCTCTGCCATTGCAGCAAAGGACTCCTTTGCTGAGGCTATGAGCGAAGTTTTAAATCCTGAGCCGTTTATTAAGGTCGATACATCCGAAATTGTGGATTTAGCCGAGGAGGCGAAGAAGAGCAAAAGCTTTGCCGAATTGATATCAAAATATATGAAAACGACGGAATAAGAGAGTATGGAGGAATACCATGGCAGAAAAAGGCGAAAGATTGGAAACCGGGATATTTGGACTTGATCAGATAATACAAGGTGGGTTTAGAGACAAATCCGCAATAGTGTGCGTTGGCTCCAGCGGCACAGGAAAGACCACCTTTGGTATGCAGTTTCTGATGCACGGGATAGAAAAGGGTGAGCAGGGGCTCTACGTCACCATGGAGGAATCCCCGGAACAAATAATGAAAGAAGCTTCGTGGATGGGGTGGGACATGAGGAAGCATTTTGAAAAGAGCCTCTTTTTCATACATCTGAAGGGCAAGAACTTCAAGAAGATGATAGAGGAGCAATTGCCGCAGCTGGTCAAGGCCCGAAGCGATTACGACATAAAGACAAGGGTGGTTATCGATCCTATGACACCCGTAATTTGGGCGACCCAAGACAGGCTGCTGCAAAGGGAGCTCATAGGCAAGCTCTTCTACACACTAAAGGAACTGGGCGTGGTTTTTGCCACGGTAGAAGAGCACGCAAAACCCGGTGAGACCATCGGGGCGGACGTACTGTTACCGATCTATCTTGCGGACGGTGTCATACATTTGGAATACTATCCCATCGGTGGAGCGTTCAACAGGACCTTGAAGATAATAAAGATGAGGGGCACGAAACACGGCGAGAGCGTGTATCCGTACATATTTGCAAAAGGTTTGGGTGCTATTATTAGAACCACGCCTATTGAGATCATCAAGGAGGAGTCAAAGAACTACGACGCAGTGTTCGATAAGGCCTTGAAGACAGCAAAGGAATTGGACGCACCTGAGAACTTCATAAAACAGCTTCAGATTACCAAGGAGAGCTGGGCTTGGGACTATTCCCCAGAGGAGATCCTGCAGGTATTGTTTGATACATTGAAGTCGAAATGATGATGTGGACACGGTCTCATATAATAACTTATGTCAAACTCTAAACAGGTCATGGAGGCAAAAAGGTGAAGAAGGAGCTCGACAAAACCCTTGAGGCGGAGAATATCACCTTATTGAAGCACCTGCTTGTCATAGAACTGAGAAGGCTATGCAAGGAAAACAACATCGACCTAGCATTTTTCATGGGTGTGGATGGAAGGATCTTCTCATCACATATCCCGGAACAGCTGACATCTGCACAGTTTCATATGTTGAATCTCATAAAAACCAACATAACGCATATCTGCGGGCAGCTCCAATCTGAGAACCTGAAAGTGTCGATTCAGCAGTTCAAGGAAGGCTCGATCATAATCTCAGGGGTCGGCGATAATGCGTTTTTAATATCCATAATCGGAAAAGAGGTTCAGGTTTCCCAAATTCGTGACACCATCAGTGGTGTGAGCACTGCAAGCGCGGTTTTAAAGCATATTTTGGAGGTAAAGCCCATAAACGATGAGGCCATGGCCGATTATCCCCCCGAGGTTTCCGATGAGCTCAGGAAATTGAGCAGACTACTCTTTAAAGAGCAATTTGAACATACGAGGGAGTACAAGAAGAACATCGAAATATTGAATTTCCTAAAGGAAAAAATCCAAAACGTGGTGGGCGTTGGCGTTGTTGATGAGATCATTACCTTGGTTCTGAACGAATTGGGTACGGCTCCCGCCTACATGGACAACAAACAGTGGAGGCTATTCGTGGACAAGGTAATAAAAGAGCATATAAGGGAAAAGAGAGGGGACCTAGTGGCGGATGAGTGCCTTAAGACATGGGTCCCTGAGGTGGAGAAAAAATTGAAATCCTTTGTGTGAGGTTGTACCGATGACAGAGGTCCGGGAGGAGAGATTGGAGCCCAGCCCCAAGAATATGGGGGAGGAGGCCAACGATGATAAATCCAGTGTGGAAAATGAAGGCAAAACGGATGAAGATATGAAGGGGGACATGGATAGAAGAACCTGTCATTTGTGCGGCAGGGTTTTTAAGAACGCTCGTGCCCGCAAAACACACGAGCGCTACTGTAAAGCTAAGGAAGATGCGGAGGTTGAAGAGCGGCATGATGAAGATCAAAAGGGCGAAGAAGTCCTCAAGCTCAGAGAGGAGTTGAAGGGTGAGATGGAGGTCATAAGAGAGGAGAGAAGAAAGCTGGAAGAGGACAGGCACGCCTTTAGAGAAGAATTGGAAAAACTCAGGGGGGAAAGAACGGTTTTGGAAACAGGACATGGAGATGCTCGGCCATTGGCGCACGAGGGTCGAATAGAAATCGACTCAGAGAGAGGCTTTGAGAGGGCGGAACCCGCGACCATTACACCTTCTGGTGTGATCGTACTCGAAGCGGAGGAGGAAACTCCTCTGGAAGAGGAAATGGAGGAGATCGAGGAGATCGAACGCGAGTTGGAGATCATCGAACCCGAGGTTGCGAAGATAGGGGTGGGCCCGTCTAAAGCAGAATTGGAAGACCTCTCAATGGAGTTGGAGGCCCTAGAATCAGAACTGACCACAAAGGTTGACTTTGCTGCACTGGCAAGGATGTCCGAGGACTATGAAAACTCCCTAAAACGAATGGAGGAATCGATGGCTACCGTAAATAAAAAGGTCAATAGCGTGATTCAGGAGATGGAGGAAAGCGGAAGGAGGTTCGGTACATATCAAAATATCATAAGGGAAATGAAACGGATGGATGAAAAGACAACGGAGATCCTCGAGGAGATAGGCTTCGGAGAGAGTTTGAACGTGGCCAAGATCCCTCCAAATATTCTAGAAAGCGTTTACGAATCCACAATGGAGGATATTATCGGTCAGATTCACAGCAATTACGGTTCCCAGGACGCGGAGAGCATCATAACCCGCACCCTAGAGGACATCAGAACCAGAACGAGTGGAAGTGAGCTTTTTTATTTTGACGGCAGGATGCTGAGAACGAGGAATCTTGCCAAAGTGATTCGAAACAAATTGATATCTGCAAAGCAGGTGCAGACGACCTATGCCGAACTTCTCAGAAAATTTCTGGAGTACCTGCCGGGTTATAAGGCAAAGAATTTCAGGGCCCTGATAAAGTTGAAAAGCCAAGAGTATGCCGTGGACAAAACAACCTATCTTCTTGAAAGAATAGATGATTTCAATGAGGATATCGGGGATCTTAAAAACATGGTAAGAGCCGAAAGAGACCGCCAAAATTCCCTGGAGACGTCCCTCAATAAGCTGGTCGAATCCAAGGTCGAAAGAGAGGACTTAGAAAAGATCCGTGCCGCAATAGAGGAGATCAAGGAAAAACAAGGTGACCTTGAGGGGATCTTGGTGGGAATCAAGGAAATGATGGAAGGGGATAAAAAGACTTTTTCAGGGGAGATTGAGGGGCTATCCGAACGAATGAAGGAGTTCGAGGGAAGGTTATCACCGGAAGGAAAGAAGGGCGTTAAAAAATCAGACAAAAAGGAGAGGGAACGAAAAGGTGAAGAGAAACTGAGCGAGGACGAGCTCATAATTCTGGAGAAAATACCGGACAAGGGCTTCACTCTATCCAGAATAAAGAGGGAAATCGGCGATGAAATGGGGGAGGAGGGGATAGAGGAATGTCTGCAGTCACTGATCGATCAGGGTGTTATGTCTACCGAAAAGCGTGGCAGACACACAATATATGTAAAAAAGGAAAATGAGGAAAAAATAAATGACGGCAACGGAGGTGAAAAATAATGCTTGATGTAGCATTGGTTTCACTCATCCAAGATATGAGTGAAAAGGCTGGTGTAGAAGGAACGATACAGTACTGGGCAAGGGTAGGAGAGAGCCTTGCCAAGCGAATGGGAAAAGAGGCATACATGGGATGGCCCTCTTTCAATGTTGCGCTGAGAGAGGGTAGAACGGCCTTCTCTATAGAGGGCGATGTGACAGCACTCACCGATCTGGCCATCACGGATACAGATGGAGATGTCGTTGGCTATATCTATGCCTTGAAAGAATGTGTTTTTACGCCGACGATAATGAGGATAAGGTTCAGTGTAGGCGAGCTGCCTAAAGCTGATCAGGCGGTGGCAGAGGAGTACAACAACAGCGTTCGCGACACTGCGGTGTGCAACTTTTGCGTGATCCACCAGCGGTTCAGAGAAGAGGTGTCGAAGAGCATAACCGTAGGAGAGCAGCCTTTGGAATGCTCTCAACTCGCTGCAAGGGGATTCGCAGGCGAAACCAAGATCGATGAGAGCAGCCTTAGGGCAATAGGAATAAACCCAGAGTACATTAGAAGCCTGCTCAGGAACTATGCCTGTGTGTACGCGATACTGATGAAAGGAGCAAGATTGAGAGGCGAGGAGGCCGCCGAATAGTAGGAGGTGTATGAAATGACAGACAAGAATGAGGAAATAACCACTAGCCTTATCGAGGATAATCCATTAGTGGACGTTGCGGCATATCTATTCCTGGAGGATATCGCTGATAAGCAGGGTGCGTCAGGTATGAATACCTACCTAATGAGTCTTGCAACTTCCCTGGCAAAAAGCATGCCCGAGGAGGAGTACAACTCATGGGAAGAGTTTCTAACCGCTCTGCGAAAAGGCGAGTCCATAATGTCCTCTTTCGAGGTTGTTAAAACGAGGACCGAGAACTGCATGGTAACAACAGAATGTCCCTTCGCCAGGGGTTGGGGGGAGTACACAAAACGAATAGGCAACTTCTCTCCGGTACATTATGAGGTTGCCGATTACTATAACAGCAGGGTGAAGCCTGGAGCCATAAACACATGCTGTATCATCCATCAAACCTTCAGAAATGCCGCTGCAGAACGCATCAAAGTCGTGGGTAAATCCGTTAAGTACGCGCAAATCGCAGCGGTCTGGAGTGATGGGGTAAAGATTATAGCGCCGGATGAATGGCTCCCTATTCTTCTGGATAAGGCCAAGATCACGAGGACAGAAATGAACATGATTCTCAGAAACAATGCCGATATCTTCGTGCTGTATCTTGAGTGATACAATAATCCAATCGAGCGCGAACCATATTGGAAATCTTTCCCCCGGAATCGGTTGTTCGACTTTGCTCAGATTCAAATCCAATAGAAGGGGAGACAGTGAAGGAACTCGCTAAAAGTGGAGTCTATACCTTTGTTAAATTAGAAAATGTAAATGATATCGAAAACCTGGAAATCGGGCTCGCGGACTCACGGCCTGGTGGGAAATTTGGATTTTTCAAAGGTCTTGGAATGGTAAGTTACTCCAGGGCCTTTAAAACGTGGCTCAGAGAATTTCCGAGGCCGATATTTATCGTGGCAACGAAGAACAAAACGATAGTTGCATGGGTTTATGTAACGAACTGGAATGCCCCTTCCAAGGACGGCGATTCTATTTACGTTTTAAGGGCTATCGAGACCCTGGAACAATTTCGAAGCAGAAAGCTCGGATTCAGACTTCTCGTTCTTGGATTGAATCAAACATCGGGCTACATGATCACAAAACCGTTAAATGACAAGGCCGAGAAATTCTTTAGGAAGTCAGGGTTCATGGCAGAAAAAGATTTTAAAAGATGCCCCATAAATCTATCGGGTTATCATGGTTATCTGATCCTACCTCCATTCAAGAAATATTTGATATTGAAGAATTCCAAACGGTATTTTTCTACTGGTGATGAGGAATAGTAATTCCGAGGTATTGTCCAGTCGGTCATCACTTTTTCTTTTTGGATTTTTTATGCTTTTTCTTTTTGGCTGATTCCTCCTCAACTGAATCTTTATCCAGTTCATCCGGTTCGTCGTCTACTTCTTTTTTTTCAGGTTCTTCATGTTCTTCTGAGGTGGGTTCTTCCTCAACCGGCCCCTCATCTTCATCGGGTTCATCAAATTCCTCATCAGGACCTTCACCGATTTCATCTTCTTCAGGTTCAATTCCCTCCTCCAGAGCATCGTCCTGAATCGTATCTTTATCTTCGACCTCCCATTTCTCGATCATCTGGGATAGTTCTTCCTTTTCAGGTTCTGAAAGAGTTGTGGTCTTAGAAATGGTTGCCACAAAGCCCTCATACTCCTTACGGCTTATTTTACCATCCTTGAGCATCTCATCCAGCTCTTTCATGATGCCCTCAGGTAATCGTTCGAACTTCTGAGTGATGGCAGCCTTACGAACCTCGCCCCGCCTGCTGGTGATGAACTCCTGAAGCATCAGGTAATGCAAATCTTCCATTCTACCCTCTCTAAATTCCTCATTTATCGTTTCTTCCAGATCGGCTAATTTCTGGTCGTACCCAACTGGGTCCTTGTCCTTATCAGCTGAGATCTCCTCTATTTCTGTCATATATGTTTTTAGAGCGCCTTTTTTCTTCTTGATTCTATTGTAACCAATGAAAGCCAACAGGCCTGTGCCTGCGATAACGAATATCTCGATAATTATGCTCCATTGATCCCAGAGTAACCCAAGGAACTTTTCCCCCATCTCTTCCGCTACATCTTCCACTTCTACCTCCCAAGTATAGGTTGAGTTAGCATCACTATCTTTTTCAGAAACTTTTACGGTTATATTGTGGTTTCCACTTGAATAGTCATGGGGGCTATAAGTGTACTTATCTGAGCCCTCCCATACGGGTGTAGGTGTATCATCAAGGTACCAACGCACATCCATGTTGTCCCCGTCAGGATCCGATTTGGTAATTACGAAATTGAGGGATTGCTTTTCTTTTATACGGGCGCTTCTTCCCTCGGGTTCCACCACAGTGATTTCAGGCAAGCGGTTCAATTTCTGCACTCTTATCGCCCATGTGGATTCATTGATATCGTCCCCGTCGGAAATTACGAGTCTCAGTAAATACTCGCCCTCCGTATCATAATCAGTCTTCATGAGATAGATGGAGTTCGATACACCCTCCTCCAGTAGCACTATTCTGCCGTCAAGTGTCCATCTATAAGATAGGGTATCCTCCTCGTCCATATCCTTGGCTGAAACCTCGAATTCTACGGTTTCCGTCTCGTTCATGATCACTTGGCCTTCTTCAATACCTAATGTTACGTTTGAAGGTGGGCTGTTTTCGATTATGGAGGTTGTACTTGAATACCAATCACTATAGTCTTCACCGTCCGATACCCTTACCTTGAAATACCAGATCTCCCCCTTTTCGGTGAGATCCCACGAAACCTCATCCTCGTCACGGTCCTCCAGATAGCCGTTGTTTCTGTACCATTTGATATCCCAATCAAAGAGAGTATCCCCATCCTCATCTTGATATAGATCTTCAAACTCAGGGGTGAGATTTTGGTCTGAAAGAGCCTTCTGGGGTGTTAAGGTCGGTGTTCCATTTATGTAGGGGGCCCTATTCGGTATCGACACGTCATCCGTGGTGTACCAATCGCTCCAGTCCTCTCCATCGAACACCCTGACGGTGGCATTCCATTTCTCCCCTTTGACCAGATAACTTCCAGGTACGGTATGATCATCGTCCAACTGGGGCACTTCATTTCCATTCATATACCACATGATTTCGATAACATCGAGGTTGTCGCCATCGATATCCTCAGGCGTGTAACTCAATGTTAACCATCTGTCATTGTCACTTGTTTCAAATACAACCTGGGCATCATCAATTTCAGGCGGAGTGTTGTGGATGATCACCCCCTGTGATCCATTTTCTGTACCAACATTTATGCCGTCACTTGGTATGACGAAGCAGTACCATGTCTGCCCCTTCTTGATCACGCCAGAGGGTGTTTGATTGCCTATTATTCCACTGTCCTTCGCGCCAAGGGCATCCTCGTATATCCATCGGAATGAAGTGCCGTTATCCGCATCGCCATCGTAATCGAAGTATTCGTAGGTTACCTCAAGCGTGTCAGCAGAAATTGCATATTGCGGGATAATTGCCACATTCGAAACCATGGGCGGTGTGTTGAATATCTCAACTGCATCGGTCCATGCTTCCGTCCCATTTTCCTCACCGTCACTTGGGATTATCCTGCACCTCCAGAGATCTTCACGCAGGGTGTATGTATTCGGCAGTACGCTGGAGTTAACATCATATTTGGCCCAATCAGCGCCACCCCTTTGCAGCCACCATTCATAGGTTGTGCCATTCTCCTTATCACCGTCAGCATCGGTGAAGTTGTATACGACCTTTAGATTGTCCACACCCGTTATCATCGTGTTCCCGGCCTCTGAAGTGATTCTTGGGTTCTGGATCGAAGGCGGTGTATTGCCGATGACTACTACCTGGGACGTGACATTAATCCCATAGTCGTCCCCATCATTAGGTGTTACATCGCATTTCCAAAGCTGCCCCTTTGAGGTATAAAGGCTGGGAAGATAAAAACTGTCTAGGTTGGAATACACCCAGTCACCAATTGTCTCGTTATAATAGTACCATTTATGTGTGGTTTTGGACGAATCCAAACCGTCTCCGTCTATATCATAAACATCATATTCAACATATAGGTCATTCCCACCGGTGGGCTCAGATGGAGAAATTGTGACATTGCTCACATCAGGAGGAGTATTTGATATAAATAGGACATTACTCGCATAGGGATATAAGGGATAGGTACTGTCGTAACCGTCGGAAGGATATACAACCGCTTGCCAAAATTGGCCCTTAGATGTGTAAATAGGGTTAATAACGTTCATGTCATTGTAAGCCGGAATATAACCACCATTAACATACCAGAGTATTATGGTCCCAGATTCAGGATCATTTTCTGGGTCTTCATATGTATAATTTAGGACAATATCGAACTCAGTGGTTGGAGCGTATGTCGTCTCGCCAGGCTTGAATCCATAAATGTCCACCCATGAAACCCATGGCAGCTCATTGGAGACAAATACATTAACATGCTGGCTTTCGTTTACGTAGAGCTCGTAACTGCCAAAATGACAGCGCTCATCGATATAATTGATGCGGTGGGGGTTGTTAGAATAGTTCTCGTCCCTGAAGATGGTTATCTCGTGGATTAAAATCCATTCTGCATAGCCACCTGTTGCCTGCTCGTTGTAAACTATAAAATCATAGAAGTTGAAAATGGTGATATTTGCCCATAAGGGGAGGTTGTTATCGATGTTGTACACCTGTATCGAGAGGTAGTGGAAGACCTCGACCCTGGATGCAGCATCCTCTATCACTAGTTTTGTGATATTGAAGGATGTATTTAACAGGTACACTACAGCTGAGTTGTTGAGCTTTAGGGACGCATCGGAAATTGATACTATGGTCGAATTGATGAGGATAACATTCCCGACCTGTCCTTCAAAGCCCTCGGCTATGATCTCGTTGCCTATGCCGTTTGCGATGGTGCAGTTTATAAAATTTATCGGGCCCGGACTTTTGATTTCTATACAGTAGAAGGTCAGGTTGATTTCGGTGTTCACAAGGTATACATCACGGCAGCCGGTCACTATCATCCCAGTCATCATGAAACTGATGTAGGTATCATTGACATAAATATTGTTGGAGTTTAATAGCCATATCCCTTTATCCCCGTTGATTATACTGAGGTTCCTGACCCTCGCCCCAGTTGCGTTATCCAGGGACAAAAAGGGATTGACATCTGTTAGGTCCATATCCTCGATTACACTGTTCGTGCACCATGACAGGTATATCCCTCCCTCCTGGTCCCCCTCCAATGTCTCGAAGGTACAATTTCTAATGGTAGTTTTATGGGAGTAATAACCGTAAATGGTCGTATCTCTTCTTGAGGAGATGTTCGATGATTCGATGGTGATGTTGGTAGAGCTGATAAAATAAATACCCGGGTGGCCGTGAATCAAAATATTGTCGAATATCTGCGAGTCCGTGCATTCCTGCATGTATATACCGTAATAGGTTTCCCCCCAATCACCGTTAATACTGACATTGGTGCCTGTAACGTTTATCTCATTTGAATAGGAGCCATATATCCCGTACAGCGCTTCGCCCTCAAAATGGCAATCTAGGACCTTGACGCCAGTGGAGTCAAAAATGTTCAACAGGTATTCGGCTTCGTGACTGGAAGGTACAGTGAATGTGATATTGTATATCTGGCCAATGAAATTGGG
>CBDUXN010000078.1:0-15182 GCA_965371185.1 uncultured Thermoplasmata archaeon | reverse complement strand
AAGTTTTTTAATTTCAAAGTTGAAAAATAATTACATAAAAAAATTTATAAGTAATAACTATAATACAAGACTTGGTTGTATCATAGCGAAAAAGGGCAAGAAAGGAAAGGAAGCCTCAGTAAAGGAACCTGAAAAAACCGGCAGACCAATAACCTTTCGTGCAGGGCTTGTAGCGCTTCTCGGTGGACTTTTCATCGCTCTTGGCTCTGTTTTTCATAACATTTTAAAAATATTTGTCAACGAGACGAGCCATTCGGTCTATGGGCCCTATGATTGGGCTGCGGCAATAGTCGGCGCCATTGCTCTGCTAATTGGCATCCTGTTGTTGATGTTCTCTAAAAGTCCGGCCAGTACAGCTTGATTCCCGATGTTTCTGACTGGACCTCAATCACCACATCCTTTTAACCATATCAATTTTATTAGTAAATATAATATTTAATCGAAACAATTCACCTTGGGATTGAGATGAACCCTAGGGAAGCTGCAAAAAACGCGCTTGTGAACGTTCTCCAGGCTGCACCAGGTGAAAAACTGATCGTTATCTGTGACGAGCCGCTATCAGATGTTGGCGAGGCCTTTGCCTCCGCTGGTGTTAATATCGGCCTCTGGACAAGGCTTTTTTCTATGGAGACAAGGAAGACCAGAAAGGATATCCCGAAACATCTCAAGGAGATACTCGCCACACAAAAACCTGATATCTTCGTGAATGTGCTCATGGGAAAGGCCGAGGAAACACCTTTTAGAATCAAGCTCATAAAAATGGAGAGGCGGAGAAGGGTCAGGCTGGGTCACTGCCCTGGCATAAGACTCGATATGCTGACAAAAGGAGCCATGGCCCTCAGCGATAGTGACTATAAGACGATGCAGGGCTTTGCGGATAAACTCATTCATAAGCTCATGAACGCGGAAAGCGTGGATATCACATCACCTTCTGGAACGGAACTTACAATGAGCGTCAAGGGCAGGGAGTTCTTTACTGACACAAAACTGAACTGGAAGACCTTGAAATGGATGAACCTGCCTGTTGGAGAGGTCATCGTGGGCCCTGTGGAGAACTCCTTGAACGGGATTTTGGTATGTGAGGAGGCAATAGGAGGCATAGGCAGGCTGAAGGAAAACGTGGTAATCGAGGCGGAGGACGGCAGAGTTCAAGATGTAACCTCCAAGAATAAAACCGTGCTGAGAAGGGTGAAAAAGGCCTTGGCAACAGATGATTGGTCCAGTGTAATCGGGGAGTTCGCCTTCGGTCTGAATCCCCAGGCTAGGATGTGCGACGAGTTCTTGGAAACGGAGAAGATCAAGGGCACATGCCATATAGCTTTCGGAAACAACACCGATTTCCCAGGGGGAATGAATCCATCGTTCAATCACATGGACTTCTTAATTTCGAAACCAACGGTGTATGTAACGATGAAAAACGGGGATAGGGAAAGGATTTTGGCCTCTGGAAGTTTTAAATTGTGATTATTGGTTAGGCCAGAACGCACCCCATAATCTATAGTGTTATAATTATTAATAGAATCGAAAATCTTTATTATAATCAGAGCTTTGATAAGATAACCGAGCGATGGGACCACATTGGCAGATTAGATAGGATTTGAGCGTAAACAGCAACCATGGCAAAGGAAGAACTTGGTCTTGGCTGGCTTCAAGACCCGATAGGCCGGGACCAAGACCTTCTTCTCCCTTTTTCATTTTTCTGTAAACTTAACGATATCTGGCTTATGTAAATGGAGTTATTTTTACATGAAGGTTTATTTGATATTAAGCGCAGAGCCAGACAAATGAACCTTTACATGAGAAGTATGAGTTGCACAGCCCGCCGATACTCTCACCGTAATCTTTATATCATTACAAAACATTATATTGTAATGGTGGTATGCATGGAAAACGTTCAGGTCCGATTACCTGAGGAAGAAATATCGGAAATGGAGGAATTAATTGAGATTCTCCATATGTCTAAATCGGAAGTGGCAAGGAACGCACTTCATGAGGGCATTAAGGTTTTAAAGCTGGAAATCGCGCAAAATAAATATCTGAGAAATGAATTCACATTATGCAGGGCTGCAGAGTTTGCGAATGTGAGCATCCAGGAGATGGCCGACTATTTGGGGAAAAAAGGGATACCGTTTTTCAAGTACTCGGAAAGGGAATTTGAGGGAGATACAAAGAGAGCTAAGAAGTGGCTCAAGAGTTGAGTGCTAGTATGGGAACTTTTGTGGATGCATCCACCATAATCGCATTATCTAAGATTGGAGAACTTGACCTTCTAAGGAAATTGCTGGGAAAAATCTACATCACAAAATCTATCGAGAAAGAGCTGCTCCGTCATAAATATCCGGAAACCGACAAGATCAAGGACGCTGTCGGAGATTGGATAGTTACAGTAGAAGTGAAAGGAAATATAAAACAGTATACAAAGTTCGGTTTAGACAAGGGCGAAGCGACTTTGTTTCTCATAGATAAAAAAGCGAGGTTGATTATCGACGAGCTAAACGCAAGAAGAATGGCAGATGTTGAGAATAGAGATTACACAGGATTGTTAGGTTTAATCGTCGCAGCGGTTGAGACCAAAAAAATCGATAAAAAGAGAGCGGAAGAGATTATTACAAAACTCGCGGAAAGCGACTTTAGAATGACTGTAGCCCTCTATAAGAATATTATGAAGAGAATTGCTGAGAGTTGATGTTATAAAGCAACTATTGGTCAACCTACTGTCCACAAGAAAATCAATAAATCCGCCTTTTGCAGGGTTATATTCGCTTTAATCTTCAACCCTGTTCGCAAACATTCAATACCTCGTGTATGCATAATAATCTACTTTCCAATACTCCAAGAATATAAATTTATCGGATTCCCTCCTCTATTCCTGAAAGGACATTTTCATGTGCGAATAGCCGAATCTTTAGCATTTTCCCTACTTTATGTGATTTTAGCCCGAAACATACCCAAACTTTTTCAACATCCTAAGTATATTACCCTATTGGATGGAGCATATAGGCATAATTTACGGCAACGTGGGCACAACTGAATTTGAATGTCAGGTCAATGCCAATGTGGAGAAGGCTGACTACATAATGGCGGATCACCAGTCTGTGGGGCCGGTTCTCGGGCAGGTTGATGCCATCGAACGACGCACAGATCTATCCTTGGAAAAGGCAAAAAAGATCGCGGATGGAGAGCCCATCGAAATTGACGAAAAGGTATCAGCCAAGATAACCGTGATAGGATACAGGGATGACAGGAGTTTACTGCAGGTGCCCAGAACACCTTTCAAGGCAGGGGAATTCATTTTCAGGGCAGAGGACGAACTGATAAGGGATGTGATAGGTCTAAAGGAGGATAGGGAGACTGGTGCCTATATAGGGCTTCTCTCAGGCCATGACATCAAGGTTTATGTTGACATCAACTCGATGGTGCAAAAGCATCTCAGCGTTCTCGCAAAAACTGGTGGTGGCAAGAGCTATGTCACAGGCGTGATCATCGAGGAGCTGATGAAGCACAACGTCACCACACTTATTCTCGACCCTCACGGAGAATACGGCTCCATGAAGGAACCTGGAAAGGAGATGATAACCTCCAGGAACTTTGGTATAAACCCCAGGGGCTATTCCTCCAAGATCCACGAGTTCGCCTCTGATACAAGGTTGAATAGGGATATCAAACCCTTGAGATTCACCTTGAGCAATTTGAGCGCACGAAACGTGCTTGAGCTGACGAACATCAAGAACTTCAGGGCATACCTGGCCCCACTCAGGAAAACCATCGACCTCTTAATGGAATCCAAAGGGAATTACACGATCGACGATATAATCCGTCTCCTTGAAGCGGAGGAGGAAACGCCTCTCACCATGCTCATAAATGAACTGGAGTACCTGAAGGAGGTTGAGCTCTTCGCAGAAAAGGGCACCAAGATGGAAGAACTGATAAAAAAGGGTAAAACTACGGTCATCAACCTTAAGGGCACACCCCCAGATATCCAGGCGCTCATCGTGAACCGCTTAGCCACATATCTTTTTGAGCTCAGAAAGCAGGATAAGATCCCTCCTTTGATGCTCGTCGCGGAGGAGGCTCACAACTTCTGCCCACAGCAGGGGCTGGTGGCGTCGTCAAAGATATTCAGGACAATAGCCTCTGAGGGAAGAAAATTCGGTCTTGGGCTATGCATAGTGACCCAGAGACCTGCAAAAGTGGATAAGAATGTGCTTAGTCAATGCAACACCCAGATCATATTGAAGGTCACAAATCCAAATGACTTGAAGGCTATAACGGCCTCTGTGGAAGGACTTACCGCTGGCATGACCGATGACATCCAAAGACTGCCCATCGGAACAGCCATTATCACCGGCGGGAAGATAACCATGCCTTTGTTCGTTGAGATAAGACCAAGGGAGACCAAACACGGGGGCGAGAGCGTTACCATTGTAGAGCGCAGTTCTGCAAAAGGTCTGGCCTATTGATGCGGAATTGAAAATGTAAAAACAACGTCCATCATTCGACCTTCTCGAATCTGTCCTTCAATTTCCTCATCACATTGGGAAGTGTGGTGTATTCCATGTCAGCAAGAGGCAAACGATGCGGTTCGAACGGGCCGTGCCTTCGCATGTACTCTGCAACCCGCTGTGCCCTTTCCCTGGTGTAATCGAAGGCTGGATCATCGAACAGATCCACAGGTCCAACCAGTTTCCCCTCGGATAATTGGAAGCCAAGTCCCACAACCCTCGGTGGACCGTCGAATCTTGTGCATATTGCGTTCTTCACGCTCACGGGCATTATGGGGCCGTTATGGGAGCCTCTCATCCATCCTGATACCAGGAACGGAAAGGCAAAGGGCTCTAAAACCTCTCCAAGGGCAGGTAAACCTGACTGCGCCCTGACCGCCGCAACAGGGTCGTCCTTTCCCACATACTCCCCAGCTATTTGATAGAGTTTCTCAGTTGAGATAACGGCCACAGGCTCATTTGCAGGTAGTTTTCCCCCCTCCTTTGGGAAGACCCTCTTGATGACGTACCTTTGCTTGGCACCGATCAATGCAAGTATGTCGTACATCTCCTCCGGTAAGGACATCATCACTTTTTTGTGCTCCATTATATCCCAGACCTCGAACACAAAACCTGGGTGCAGGTTTGGGTCTATGATAAGCCCTGCCGTGTTGAACGGGTCCGCGAACATCCTGTAAATGGGAAGGTTGAACGCCCCTGGCTCTGTCTTGTCCATAAGGAATGTGATTATCGGTTCTGCCTTTCGTTCGGTAAAGCTCATCTCGGCCACGCCTGGGCCCAATCCCTTGACATTCCCTGAGAACGCATCAGATAACATGTCCTGCCCTGCCCCGTACAATCCCAGGGCTTTTGCCTCTTTCGTCGCCTCCGTGAACACGTTCCATGCGATCTCGTGCACATGGCGGTTGTTGTCTCCCTTGAAATGGCCCATAATCAGTTCCAAATCGTCGCCGCAGTGCGTCACGTGGAAGTCCTTGATCGTGGCCTGTTCAACTGCCTTGGACAGCATCTCTCTCGCGAGCTCCATAAGCCTAGGATGTACAGTAACGTGACCTGGCCAGCCACCTACATCTGCCTTTATGATGCTTATCGTAACCTTGGTCATTTCAATCCCCAAAAGCCGAATAGTCTCTTGGTTTTAAAAGGTTGTTGGTAAAATAGCACCTGAAAGGAAGGGGGGCATGAGTAATACTATTTGATAAGTAAATTCTTGTATGTTTCTAAGAGTTTTTCCTCATTTCTTTTTGGGTTGTATCTTTTAAATAACACTGCCTGTGCCCTATTTGCCATTTTTATGAACTTTTCTTCGTTTTCATGCACTTCAAAAATCTTCTCCCCTAAACTCTTATAATCACCGCTTTTGTAGTATAGTACCAAATCTCTGAATTCTCTTCTATTTGCAGGATAATCGGCAACTATGACCGGTTTTGGAAGTAAAAGATATTCAAATACCTTTGTAGAGCCCACCGGATTCAAATTCGGATGCATCATATAGGGGCTTAGGGCCACATTTGAAATCGCAACAAAGTTCAAAACATCTTCCTGAGGAACGTATCCCATAAACAATACCTTCTTTTCAAGATTCAAATCCTCGATCAAATTCTCTAGTAAGGTGATGTATTCCTTTTCACCCGTGCCGCAGAAGATGAATGCTATGTTCGAAATTTTTTTCTCGAAATATTTAATGGCTTTTATTACAACATCTATCTCTCTTCCTGGATTCAATCCCCCCACATAGCTTACGATAAAGGATTCCTCCAGGCCATTTTTTTCGATAAAATTGCTCATATCCCTCCATTTGAATATGTCCCTTTTTGGCAGGTTCATTATCACTGCAACATCCTTTATTTGGGTCCTTTTTATCAACATTTCTTTCCTGTTAGGACTTGTAGTAATAACTAAATCTGCATATTGAGCGCTTACTTTTTCCACAATTTTTGCGATATATATCGGTTTCGAATCCATGGAAACATCGAACCTTGATGCAAAAACCTCTGGCATATTTTCGTGGAGATCCAGGATAATTTTGGCTCCAAATAATTTTGGAACAAATGCACAAAACACTTCATAATCTGGAAGAGAATGGACATGAATTATGTTGTACCTATATTTTACAAATAATCGGGTAAGAAGAACAGTTGATAAGATAAGAAACATAAAATACCTTAAGAAATATAACAAATAACCTCCGCTTCTTCTTATTTTCTGAGGAACTCTATAAATCGATATGTTATTGTAAACACCAAGTTTCATTTCGTTATCATTTCTTAAACAAATCACATGAACGAGTGCACCTTTTTCCATGAGAGTCTCTGCTTCCCTCCTCACCCTTTGGTCCATAGGATAATATGAATATACTACCATGCATATTCTGGTCCCAGCCAGTATACCACCAGTATCATTACCGCACATAATATGGCCTCCATGGTCAAGAGTATAAATACCAGTCGTTTTTCAGTTACTTTTAAATATTTCATCAATAAATGACTTAAAGAAAATACTTTTCCATCATAGGTCAGGGTTCCGTCATCCGTAATTGTACCGTGGTTTTTCGCGGGAAATTTTCCCCTGGCCTTTAATATAAATTCAATTATCATCGGTAAAAAAAGGATCGCTACAATGGTTTTTAAATTCGCGATGAGAACGGCACAGCCGATTACCGCACCCTGAAAGAAGGTCATCGTATCTCCCGGGAAGATCTTGCTGGGGTACATATTAAAATAAAAAAATCCGATAAGAGCTCCTAGAAGCGGTATCAACAGGTATACTCCATCTGTTTGTCCCGTAATGAATGAGATAATTATCAGCGTTGTTATAATTATTATACCCAATCCAGAGCCAAGTCCATTAAATCCTTCCAACATATTTGTAATATTCACAATTGCTGTAATACCCAATGGGATCAGCAAAATCATCCACATACCTATATAAACACTGCCAACGAACGGCAATGTAAGGGTATCATCAGGTAACCCGATCCCCAAGGGAATGGCAATGAAAAATGGTAAAACGCTCTTTGCAAGCTGATGGAGGTCCAGTAAATCATCCAAAATACCGATAAATGCTAGCCCGATTATAGTGAACAATACTATTTCAAAATACGGAAAATCCATTGAGGAACGCCATAAAAGAGAAAAATTCATCCCCATGAAGAATGCAAATATCACTCCTATTCCCCCCATCCCCGGAATTAAAGGTTTACCTTTCTTGTTTAAATCGGGATTGACAATTTTTTGCTTTTTCAGTATTGGTATTAATATCCTGGTAAGGAAAATGCTCGTTACAAACGCAATTATGCCTGAAATAATGTATATGGAGATTGTGAAAGAATCCATGTTTTGGCCTAAATGTAATGAGGTATATATTTAATTTGCCATGCGTATTATGCGGCCATCTTGGGAATATCCGCCTTTTAACCCAAGCAATATCTTAAAATACGAAAAATCAATAACAGCTCTGAGCGAATCCCCAAGAAGGTTACCAAATGGTCCTCAACAGATATCGCGGAAATGCGGAACCCTATCTGCTGCCCTTGGCCAAACGGCTGAGGAACGTGGAGCCTAATACGTTGACGTGGATAGCGTTCGTATTCGCGGTCCTTGCAGGGATATTCTTCTTTATGAACGATATCTGGCTATTGCTGCTCGCAGATCTGTGCATATTCCTCAACGCCCTCTTCGATGCCTTGGATGGCAAGGTTGCAAAAATAACAGGCAAGGTATCCAGAAGAGGGGATTTTCTGGACCATGTTTTAGACAGGTATGCTGATGTGTTCATAATCGGCGGAATAATGCTGAGCATCCACTGCAACTGGACCATAGGATTGCTTGCCTTGCTGGGCGTGATATTTGCCAGCTACATGGGCACCCAGGCCCAGGCATCGGGATGCAGCCGGGACTACGGCGGAATACTTGGTAGGGCCGATAGGCTTGTGATACTCATTCTCGTCCCCCTGATCCAGTTCCTTGCCTACATCGATTCAAACGGTAAGTTTTGGCTCTTCACGCCCATAGAATACGCCATGATCTGGTTCGCCGTGGCTGGCCATTTTACCGCTGTACAGCGTGGAGTAAGGACATGGAAAAGACTGGGCAAAAACCCTTAAAGTATCTTGGTAATCAGATTGTCTTCCAGCCCGAACCTCTGGATAAAATCCACGGCATCGCCGATATTGCCCACATTTTTGATGTTGTTATGCGTATCTGTGCCGATGGAAATGAGCACCTTCGTGTCCCTCAAGTTCGAAAAGAAACCCTCTGCAAAATGGTAGTAGGGCTTGTTCAGCTTGGAGTTCCTCAGGTTCGGGCACAGCTCGATGAATATGCTGTTGGGTTCAAGGACGCCTATCAGCTCATCGTATCTAGCATGGGAGAAATTTTTACCTATGTCGTTGTGGGCCAGACCTACGGGGCGAGCGATGTTTTCCCTGATCCTGAGCACTTCCCATAATGGTATTCCGTTCCAGATATCATTCTGGACGTACTCGAAAAGTACGAAGTCAAGGTTGTTTAGATCATCATATTGCATCTTCGAGAAATCTGTTCGCTCCTTGCAGGCATCGATTTCGGCACCGCACAGGACCTTGATCTCATCCTGGAATTCCTCCGCTAAAACCCTGATCTCGTTGATATAGTCCATGAGACCATTGAATGGAATCGAGTCAACTTTTTTTGTCATGTAATGATCCGTGATAGCGATGTGGGTCAGCCCAAACTCGATCCCTGCCTCGATTATCTCCCTAGGTGGATACCTGCCGTCAGAAAACGTGGTGTGGTTATGTAAATTGAACATCATGTGAATCATCGTTTACTGATATTTCTATGCCGAGATGATTTCATGTTAGGCTCATTTGATACTAAGCTTTTATTCAGACAAATGGGCATTTACATCCCGATCATTCTCATACCAGTATATACATAGAGGTTTATAGGATTTTGTTCTATCCTGTAGCTCGGGGGTCACATTAACCAAAAATCTTTTAGTTTTTCCAGGATATACCGACCGCATGAAAGCCCGAGCAGCAGTTAATTTCAAAGGAAGGGTGCAGGGCGTGTTCTTCAGGGCCAATACCAGGGAAGCTGCGGAGCGTTTCCATGTCCTTGGCTGGGTAAAGAACCTGCTTGATGGCAGCGTCGGTGCAGTTTTTGAAGGTGAAAAAGAGGATATCGAGAGCCTGATACGATGGTGCAAGACAGAGCAGCCATATGCCAGCGTGACCGGTGCAGATGTGGAATGGGTGGAGTACAAAGGCGAATTTAAAAGGTTCGAGATCAGGTTATAGGTTTCTAAATCATCATTGAGAATTTTAGATATAAGGATCAACGCTCTCATGACCCGTTGGCAATGGGATTTTATTCGACCTCTATCCCGTACACCTTCTCAGGATTTTCCTTGTGTATCACCCAGGCATCCTCTTCACTGAGCAGCCCCTCTTCCATTAATCCTCTTGTTCGCTTCGGCACCGTCTTGATTCCAAGCACAGCACCAGGTCTCCTTGGGTCATCAAGATAGTCCGTCTCCATCATGAACCTGTTACCCTGTTTTATCGCCTTTTCAATATTTTCTTTTGATGCGAGCACCGAAGGAAAAAGGCCGTGATTATCCTTTTCATGGATAATTGCAGGGCTGTAATGCTTCACGACTTTTTCAGGGGATAAACCAACAGCCTTTGCCATCCCAGCCAATTCCTTACATACTTTGGGGGTTCCACCCTCCGTGTGTAGAACTACTGCGCATCCGATCTCCTTCGCCAATTCCATGCCGTAACTAATGATATCGTTTGAGGCGCTCATGATCTCGTCCGAGACAGGAAAATGCGGCCTTCCGATCTCCCCCAATGCTATCGCCTTGCCCTCTCGGATGTATTCGACGGCGATATCTATGCCCTTCTTCATGATTTCGATCGCCTGAGCAATGGGCATATGCTCAGAGAGTCTCAGAAGTTCCACAGGATAGGGGCCAAGAGCCACGAAAATCTTGACATCCGTCTTTTCTCTGGCCAATTCTGCCATTCTGAGTGTAATATCGAATTGATCTTTGAAATCCTCGGCCTTTCTGATCTTGTACCCTTTATGAGGGAGATGCGTAACTATCAGATGCGTTCCTTCTGCCTTTTGAAATTCCATCACAGCCTTAAAATTCAAACCATTTGGCTGGAGATGGATGTGATCGTCCAGTATTGGTAGGGTAGGCATAGTATAACCTCTACGAATGAATATAAGTTATAAAAAAGTAGATGGAGAATGTAAAAAATTAGTGCAACAGTCCAGCGGCCTTCAGCTCATATGTGATCTTCTCCACAGCGGCCTCGACATCCTCCGGGCGCCTTGCACCTGTGCAGACCAGCTTGCCTGAGCCGAATAGCAGCACGACAACCTTGGGATCCGATATCCGGTATACCAACCCTGGGAATTGCTCGGGCTCGTACTCCACCCTCTCCAGACCCAGACTGATGGCTATGGCGTTTAAGTTTATTTCCCGCCCCAAATCGGAAGAGGCGACGATGTTCTGGACCTCGATTTTCGGCTTACTTTTAATGGTGATGCCTGCTTTGGCGATCTGCTTGATAACTGTGTCAATAGCAATTCGAACATGATCCAAACTCTTTGCTCCTGTACAAACCACCTTCCCGCTTCTGAAAAGCAATGTGGCAGTTTTTGGATCCTTCAACCTGTAAATCAACCCAGGGAACTGCTCAGGTTCGTACTCTGCCCCATCCAATGCCAGGGCTATTGCCTGTAGATCCAATTCCTCTCCAAGAGAGGTTGACGCCACCACATTCTCGATCTTTATTTTAGCCATAGTATTTCCTCCGTTTATTCAAATCATCCGAATTTTTTGTGATCCCCCTATTATTGAAAATTCTACATTTCTCCCCCAATTTTTGCACCCTATTTAAATACCCACTTATAAACATTTCGTTGGTTGATACTTTTATGTTTTGACTTTTTGCTCGTAAAGAGCGTTTTAATGGCAAAAGTCTTGTTTTACGAGCGACGACTTTAATTATGCTATTTTCTCGAGATTTTTTCACTTAAAGTTTTAAAGGTATGCTCAACGTTGATCCCTGTTCTTGCACTGGAAAGGTACGCTTCGGCTTTTTTATATCTCGAAGCGAAGTCGGTAATGTCATCTAGATCAATTTGTTGCTTATCCACCAAGTCGCTTTTATTTCCAAGGAAAATCGTGGGGACCTCTTCTTCAGTAACACTATGAACTGCCTCCATCCAGCCCTGTAGCTCTGACATTGTCTCTTTCCTTGTGACATCACACACTGCAATTATGCCCTGGGTTCCATAGAAATATGCCTGTTTTGCCAACTTGCGAAAACCAGACTGACCCATAATATCCCATATAAGCAGTATAACTGTTCGCGATCCATCATTATTAGGGTTTTGAATCGTAATTTCTTTCTTTGAGACAATTGTCCCAATAGTGGTTATATATTTATCTTGGAACTGATTGTATACAAATCTTCTAATTAAACACGTTTTACCAACAGCACCCTCGCCTACTAAACAGAGCTTAAATTTAATGTTTCTTACATCTGGAATAATCACCCGCTCCTATGATCGTACTTTACCATTACGCTAACCCGAAAAAATAAAAGTTCGTTCTTTTCATTAAAAGTTTGGCCCTCCAGTATCAAAATCGATAGTATATCTCAGTAAAATGCAGAAAAAAAACATTTGGCTAACAATAAGACGAGACGTCTGACGGTCATATGAAGGGCTTAAAACGCATTTTATCCATCAAAATGGCTCGGTATTCTTTAATAGCCAGCATCATGTTGAATGACTTCCGAGTTCCCAAGACCGAAACCTTTATATACGACAAAATACATATAGGTTATTGTCAGACAAATAACCAAAAATTGTCTGACACAATCCCGAGACAATCGTTGAAGAGCCTTGAAAAGGGATGTAAAGTGTCCCCAGAGGATAAAAAGAAACGCTCTAGAGGCGCAGAGACAGAAAGAATTACAGTTAGAGTACCAGCGGACAAGCTCGAAAAACTGGATGAACTGGTTAAGAGCGGCGATTACAAGAACAAATCCGATGTGATCAGGGTTGCCATCGAACGATTCATTGAAGCCGAAGACGTGCCATCGAACATATCCAAGATCACTGTGGAACTGCCAAAAGGAGACAGCGTTACACTTGAGCAACTGGTTGGTGACGGAGATTCCGTTTCCGTTGATGATGCCATAAGACATGCAGTAAGGGAGTACATACGAGTACGAATCGAAAGGGCACTGGGCGAACAAACGAAATGAATGTTATGATTCAGCTAAGGATTGTCAGAAGGGATGGGATGCACAATAACAACAGGAGTTTACAACTCTGGTTTAGCAGGGAACCGACTCTTGTTTTGTTTGGAACTGCTCAGCATCGATCTGAGCAGAGGAAGGCCGGCAGGTGAAGGCGAGCAGCCCACTGTTGGTCGTACAGAAAAAAGGGCATAATGAAAAAAGGCCCAACGGAGGTGTAAGCCATGGACTCGATCGTATCGAGTGCAGCAAAATATGCAGCGGAAAGAGAAGCGCTCTATAAAGAGTTCGGGGAACCAAAAATCCTTGTTATAGGATGCGGCGGTGCTGGCAACAACAGCATAAACAGGTTGCACAAGATTGGGGTTTATGGTGCAGAAACCATAGCGATCAACACAGACAAGCAACACCTGGACATTTCAGAGGCAGACAAGAAGATACTGATAGGCAAGAACATAACAAAGGGCTTGGGAGCAGGCGGCCACCCAGAGATAGGCGAGGAAGCTACGGATCAGGCGAGAGATGTGATGGAAGAGATCCTGTATGATGCGGATCTGGTGTTTATAACCGCGGGTATGGGCGGTGGAACAGGCACAGGGTCTGCACCCATAATAGCAGAGATAGCCAAGAGCACTGGAGCAATAGTTATAGGCGTAGCAACGACACCATTCGAAGTGGAGAGAGCAAGATACCAAAAGGCAAGAACAGGTCTAGAGAAGTTCAGAAAAATGGCGGACAGCGTCATAGTTCTTGACAACAACAGACTCCTGGAATTTGTACCAAATCTCCCGATAGACCAGGCCTTCTCAGTGATGGATCAGCTGATATCAGAGGTCATAAAGGGCATTACAGAGACCATAACAAGACCATCGTTGATCAACCTGGACTTTGCAGATGTGAAGGCCATCATGCACGAAGGCGGAACAGCTATGATGCTCTACGGAGAAGGAACAGACGCAGAGCCAGAGCAGATCGTAATCGAGGCGTTGAACAACCCACTTCTTGATGTGGACTACACCGGTGCTACCGGAGCGTTGATCCATATCACGGGTGGATCGAATCTGGCACTCAGGACAGTTAACAGGATCGCAGAGGGCATAACATATGAACTGGACGCATCAGCGAACATCATACTCGGCGCAAGAACAGACGACCAATTCGACGACAGACTACGTTTAATGGCCATCATGACAGGCGTGCACTCACCAAACGTTCTCAGCCCCACAAGCGGAATGGCAGCCAGCGTATATCCAAGCCATGACAGCATTGGACAGGACTACAAGTACGAGATAGCCTGGATCAGGTAGAAAACCCCTTTTAAGGATTATCTCCCCCTCCTCTTTTATTTTTTTTTATTTTTCGTCTAAATAGGGGATAAGGCATAAAAATCTGAGTTTTCCACCACAAGTGTTTTTGAATTGATGGGTTTCATTGCCTGGCATGAATATTACATCTCCAGGCTTGATTTTCTCTTCTCCACCTTCCCCCACAACCACTCCTTCCCCTTCCAGAACAAATACCTCGTGCTCCCATTCATGGGAATGAAGCGGTGTGTAACCTTCGGGCTTTACCTCGAACATCCTCATTGCGAAGTGCTCCGCCCCTATGTCCTTCGTTATCAGCCATCTGATGCTCACATCCTTGCATCCCTTTCCAACCTCTTCTGCATTCACCTCTTCGAAGTTGAACTTCTTCATCCGTACACCTCCCTGTTCATAATAAAATCAGGTAACTCGCCTTTTAACGCTTTAGTCACCTGCTCAGCGGTGATGATTCCGAACTTGATCTGGGCCTCCATTGTCGAAGCTCCTATATGTGGTGTGCATATTACATTGTCGAGTTCGACCAGCTTTCTGTTCTTAGGCGGCTCGTCCACATAAACATCCAACGCAGCTCCGGCGATCCATCCTTCTGTCAATGCCTTGTACAGAGCCTCTTCCTCGATAATGCCTCCCCTGTTGCAGTTGATTATGAATGCGGTCTTCTTCATGGTCTTTAGCTGAGGCACGGCGATCATACCTCTATTCTCCTTTGTAAGGAGGCTGTGTATTGACACAAAATCCGACTGGCTCAAGCAATCCTCAAGCTCAACACACTTTATGCACGCCTTTTTCAGTGCGCTCTCAGGTACGTATGGATTACAGGCAATAGTCATCATGCCAAATGCCCGAGCGAGCCTTGCAACCTCTATTCCTATCACACCTGAGCCCACGAGTCCAAGGATTTTTCCCCTCAATTCTGTGCCTGTAAAATGCTTTTTTTCCCATTTTTATCCCCCCAATTTTATCATTTTTAATAATCAGACCTTTTCACATCCTCTGTTTTAATATTATAAATTATAGAGAATTTCTTGCTCAATTATTTATTCCCCAGCAGCATGTATTCTTATGACTTATGATACATTCATTTAG
>CBDUXN010000077.1:0-15286 GCA_965371185.1 uncultured Thermoplasmata archaeon | reverse complement strand
TAGCTCGAAGAGGAAAGATTTTAAGGAGAGGTGTTGTTAATGTAACAAAGTCAAGCTAAATTCGGCAGAATAATGTGTTCATCGCACCATCTCTCCTTTCTCAAAATCCTCAAACTATTAATCCTATATCTCATCCCAGTTCCAGCAGGGTTATCTCGTTTCTCGAGCCGAACCTCATGGGCGGGCCCCAGGTTGCGGTTTCTGGAGAGACGTAAAGCCTCACGCCGTCCTTCTCGTACAGGCCAGTAAAATAGTTTACCATGAACCTTCCGAGGAAGTTGACGGGGAAGACCTGGCCCGCATGATAGTGGCCTGCAAGTACGATGCTCCCTTTGGGAAGCTGAGGTAACTGGGGAACATGGGTGAGAAGGATGACTGGCTGGCTGCCGCTGATTTCTATCTTTCTGGCACCTGTTATTCCCTGCTCGTGGGAGTAATCAAGGCCGAATACGGAATATCCTCCCATGTCAACCTTAACATCCCTGAGGATCTCCACATGCGTGGGCTCCAGCAATTTCTGGATAGCTTCCACGCTTTCGTAGAATTCATGGTTCCCGGTCACCATGAACGTGCGTGCCTTTATCCGACCCAGATGATCGAACAGCCCTTTTTCATCCAGTGGAGCTCCGGACACTATGTCCCCGGTAATGAAGACCATATCAGGCTCTAGATCGTTCACCTTGTCAACTACCCTGCTGAGGTACCTCTTTCCGTGAATTATTCCTATGTGAAGGTCGGAGAGAAGGACAGCCTTGAGTTTGGAATAAAACTTGATCTTGACCTTTTTAACTGCGAGGACCTGCGAGTTAACGGTGGATATTATCGCTATCGCGGCTATTAAAAACAAAATTACGAGACCAGATTGTAAAGCTGGGAGCGGGTACAGGAGGTTCACCATTTCGAAGCTAAAAAGAAAAAGCAAAGCAGAGAAATCGAGTCCGTAGATCGTGGTAATTCCTACGAAGAACATTTTCACAGTTCTGTTGTGAGATGTGAAAAGAAAAAAACCCACCAGCAGGAGACCCGTCAACAAAACTGCATAGATCAACGAAATCCAAAAATCATAGACAACCAAAAGGCCGGTCAATCTGTAAAATACGTAAAAATTGAAGGGTATCACCAGTGATAAGAGCATCGAGAAAGCAATGACCATCCGCCAGTTGTATCTCTCCATGGATTATGACAATGAACTGGGGTGTATTTAAGAATAGTTACCACAACAATTATGCAATATCTGAATGGCCAGAGCAATTTATTTTCATGGGTTGCCCTCAAGAGCGCCCTCTAAGATCACTCATTCAGGATAGCAAAATCCTACGAAATCTTGTTCTGCTAGCTTCTCTGGGTTCACGAGATCATCAGGTAGGGCTCTACAAGGTCCTGTATTCCCTGGGCAGCTGCACCTAAATCCAGTAACGCTCTTGAGAACTGGAGTGGCAATTTCGGTTGGGTGCGTAAGAACGAATCGATTGTCGATCCTATGCCGCCCGCCGCGACATAGACCTCTCCCAGTGCTTCGAGCATCTCGTTATCGTCCGAGGGCGTAGAAAGGGCCGCCTCGACCCTGCCCTCGAGAACGCCGAGCTGGTTCGTCATGGCCTCCAGCCTGTTCACTGGTCCCTTAAGGCCTATGCGGTATCGAGATTGAAGGAGAACCCTGATAGCTCTGTAAGTAAAATTGTAAATTCACCATACTACAAGTTGCGAGTTGGTGATTATAGAGCCATAATCGATGTTCAAAGGGGAAAGTTGAGGGTACTAGTGTTAAAAAATGGGATCGAAAGAAAATTTACAAGAAGATGTCGAGATAGGATATGAAGTTCGACTGAAGAAAAAATTTCAAAGTTTTTTGGCCTTCTCAAGAATTCTCACATAGAGATTGAGAGAGATGACGTAGCCGAATCCGATCAGCGCGTTCATGGCATCGGTGAACTCCTCATGATCTATTTTACCTTCTTTGAGGTTCTTCAATAGGAGATAGGGTGTGCTCACCACTTTCAATCCAAAATATTTTGCAACCTGGATAGCGGCTTTGTCATCGACAATTAGCTCTTTCAACCTCAATTTCTTTGCCATTTCAATGACCGAGAGCTCTCCTGGATGAAGGCCGAACCCCTCCTTTACACCCTTAATTTCTTTAATAACAATGAATCCTTCGTCCATAAGTTTCTTCACAGATAAGGCCTCTTGGAAGCCCTTTTGCAGACCTTTCTCGATTTCCTCGATCACCAGCTCTGTCGTATAGACCGTCTCATATATCCGAAGGCAGTGGAGCATATCCAGTTTCGCTAAAAAAATGAGCGGCGAAGCATTGATCGCTGCCTTCATGAGAATTCCTTCAGAGCCTTGGCGAGCTCGATCTCATCCACCCTGATACCTATTTCTCTTTTCCTCAGTTCCTCCAGGAACTCCCACAAGGATAGCTGGGCTTCCCTTGCAGCTTCCCAGGCGCTGCACAGATCGTTTCGATATCTTTGTAAGGCTTCATCAAGTAATATATGGTGAACCCCTAGTTTTATCGCCTTTTTGATCAAAGTGGTTCTGTCCAGGGACTGCTTTTCTGCTATCTCTTCCAAATATTTTAGATCATCATCGTCCAGCCTTATCGTGGTGACAGGCATTAAATCACCATACAATACAATACACTACAATGTATTTAAAAGTATCTCTCCAATATAGGCATTGCCTTTTATCCTTCCCCTATCAATGCTTCGATATCAGCTGTTAAATTATACCCGCCCAGAACAACCACCCCCTCGGCAACTATACTTCTATCGATGATCCTGATCTTATCGTCAGCGAACTCCTTGATGGTCTGGATGATGAGTGGTATCTCCCTCCTCACTCCCTCCAGCCTGATCTCCTTGGAGAGGGGCTCGTTCTCGCCCTCGCTTTGCCGGATGTCATCAAGGCTCATGTTCTTCAGCTTCTCATCAAAATCCTTCCAAAGCGAATCGAACTTCACCCCACGGATAGAAAAGGCGCAGTAGGATATGGCGGGTCCTCTGTCCAGTTCCTCTGTAACGAGGTGAATCATCACGCCAGTGTTCTCAGCCTTTTTTTCCAGGAGCTCCCATATAACCTCCTGCCAGGTGCCTTTGGGACCACCAGGTGCGGCAGGATGCAGGTTGATCATATCGTATTTTTCACAGAGCTCGTCCCCTGTGATGAGCATGTAACCCGCCAGAACACAAAGATCTGGATTGTAATCCTTCAGCCTCTCCATTACCTCCCTGTCATAGGCCCTCCGCCATTCTTCGATTTCCTTCTTCCTGAGCTCAGGCTCATAACTTTTCGAAGAAAGCTGGATCAATGGAATGCCATAGCTACCAACTAGATCGAAAAAGGCATCTGATTCAGGAGCCTGGCCCCTTTCCCTATTGCTGAACACGAAGTGGAGCTCAGCATCAATGTATCCATTGTGGATAGCGTAATATACAACATTCAGCAGCTCTGCGGCAACCTCATCCCTTCCAGATGAGAACCATCCTATCTTGTACACCATTTAAACCCCCCAAATGCATTGGGGTAAAGGCCTTGGAGCTCTAATAAAACTTTTTACCTTCTAATTCATTCTCCCCTTTGATCGAAATGCCAAAAGTCATATGTTTTGACTTGGAAGGTCCACTTTCACCGCAGGACAACGCCTATGAGGTGATGGGCCTTTTCGACAACGGTCTGAGGATATTCGAGACCATCAGCAGATACGATGACCTGTTGGCCTTGGAGGGCAGGGAAAATTACGAGGCTGGAGATACATTATCACTGATCGCTCCATTCCTGGTTTACCACGATATATCCGAGGAGGATGTTACAGAAGTGAGCAGGAAGGCGATGTTAGTGGACGGTGCAAAGGAGCTGATAGCGGATTTAAAAAAGAACGACTGGGACGTTTACATCATCTCCACGAGCTACGAGCAGCATGCTTACAACATTGGCAGGCAGCTGGGCGTCCCGAATGATAACATCTCCTGCACCACATTTCCCTTGGATAATTACAGGAAGGAATTCGAAGGCGAGGATAAGACGCTGATCGCTGATGCCGAGAAGGAAATAGTTGAGATGTATCCTCCGATCAACGATCTCAAGGTCAAGATGAGGCTGGATCGGTTCTTCTTCACGGACCTGCCTGAGAACCCCTTTGGGCGAATCATGAAGGAGATGAGGGTCATGGGCGGGGAGAGAAAGGTGAAGGCTGCGCAGCGCATAGCAGAGGAGCACAGCCTAAGCCTGAAGGACATCGTGGTGATAGGGGACAGCATCACGGATTTCAAGATGCTCAAAGCGGTGAACGAGGTGGAAGGTCTGGCCATAGCGTTCAACGGAAACGATTACGCGATACCACATGCGACTGTGGGCATCGCCACAACGAACATGAAGGATATGAAGGTGATACTAAATCAGTGGGAGCAGGGGGGAAGGGAAGGTGTAATAAATGCCTTTGCTGATAGGGAAGATAAAAAAGAACCGTTCATTCATGTCATCATAGGTAGGGAGGACCTGAACGAAGTGATCGAAGTTCACAAGAAGATCAGAAATGGGATGAGGGGAAGGGCAGCTAAACTGGGGTAGAGAAGATGCGTTTCGTAGGCTTTGGAGCATTGAACGTGGATCGGCTGTACAAAGTGGACAGCATAGTGAAAGGTGACGAGGAAGTTGTGGTACAAGAAACCGTGGAGCAGGCTGGAGGCTCAGCCGCCAACACCATCTATGCATTAGGCAAATTAGGCATGCCCACTGGCTTCATCGGTGCTGTGGGCAGCGATGCAGAGGCCGAGGTGGTACTAGGTTCCTTAAAGGAGGCGGGCGCGGATACCTCGCACATCGAGATCAAGATGGCTGCTAGGACCGGTGTCGTGATC
The DNA here is from genome assembly GCA_965371185.1 of uncultured Thermoplasmata archaeon. Lineage (GTDB taxonomy): Archaea > Thermoplasmatota > Thermoplasmata. The sequence goes on along the minus strand of CBDUXN010000077.1, from coordinate 10,424 downwards.
GGCATAGTTGATTCGAAGGGAGAAAGAGCGCTTTACATCGCCCCTGGAGCCAACAGCATGCTTTCCTCAGAGGACATAGATATGGACTACCTGAAAGGAGCTGCCGTGCTGCACATGTCCTCATTCGTGGATGAGAAGCAGTTGGAAGTTCAGAAGGCGATGGTCAGGGAATTGCCTGAGGATATCATACTCAGTTTTGCGCCGGGATCATTGTATGTTAAAAAAGGTTTGGAGGCCATTACCCCCTTAATCGAGCGAAGCGACATTCTTTTTTTGAATGAAATCGAGGTAAGAACTCTGACAGGTAAAAACTACCAGAGCGCATCGAACTTCCTGGCCGATATGGGCTGTGAAATCGTGGCCATAACCCTTAAACAGAGGGGATGTTTCATCACCGATGGTGAAAGCGCCGAGCATGTTGAAGCCATAAAAACGAATGTAAAAGACACTACCGGTGCTGGAGACGCGTTCTGTGCAGGATTCCTATTTGGTGTGGCAGAGGAAAGAGAACTGAAGGACTGCGGCCTCATCGGGAACTATGTGGCCTCGGAATGCATATCGGAGATCGGGGCAAGGAACGGACTGCCCACAAGAGGGGGGTTGGAAGCCGGGTTGGAGGGGATCCTTTAATATATCGGCTTGCTTGAATTTTGACCGATACCGATACTTGAACATCTGTTAGATACATATCCAAAACCTCATGTCCAAGCTGAAACATTAATAGCCTCGTAGCGATATCCAGAGAAGATAACATGAGCCTGATCACCTTCCTCGGAACATGCGGCGGACGGTTTGCCACAATTTACCAGGCAAGGAGCACGGGCGGAATTCATATCCGGGACAGCATCAACATGTTCATAGATCCAGGACCTGGCGCGATTTTGAGGATGAAGGAACTTGAAATCGACCCCACGGAGATAGATCTGCTCATGGTATCCCACTGCCATCCCGACCATTACACGGATGTGGATGTGGTCATCGAGGCCATGACAAAGGGCTGCACTCAAAGATGTGGAACGATAATAGCCAGCGAGAGCATAATCAACGGGATCGAAGGTTTTCAGCCAAAAGCATCGAAGTATCATCTATCCCATTTGGAGGAGGTTTTTGCGGCCAAGTCAAGGGATGATTTTACCATTGAGGGAATAAATATCAAACCAACACCGACCCAGCACACAGACCCTTCCGGCATAGGCTTCAGGATCCAAACAGAGAAGGGGATCATAACCTACACCGCCGATACCTCGGCCAATGAATATATTACAAATTCTTACATAGGCTCCCGTCTATTAATTTTGGCTTTGACCACGCCCATAGGCATCCAGCTGCACCATCACCTTTCGCCTGAGAATGCCGTAGAAATTCTAAAGACAGTCAAACCAGAGAAGGCTTTGCTGACGCATTTTGGCCTTAGAGCGATCAATGCAGGAACAGAAAAGATAGCAAAATGGATTCAGGAGCAATCAGGTGTTGACACCATTGCAGCTGAGGACGGTATGAATGTAGAGATGGATGATGAGATCAAAATCCTCAAAACCTAAATCCTATCCAACAGAGCCCCATAAAGCAAGGGTAAAATCACAGTGGCATCGCCTTCGACTGTCACGTGTTTTGCATCCTCCCTGACCTTACCCCAGGATATCGCTTCATTTATCTTAGCACCAGATAAACTGCCGTCGTATTCCTGTGCAGTGGTTATGTAAACCACATAGTCCAGCCCGTCCCTGAACTGGTTCCACCAGATCGTGTGATGCTTCGAAATCCCACCGCCAACCATCAGCGCACCTGTTTTTTTGGCGGTGAAAACGACATCAGCCAGGGTCTGCTCGTCTTTGAACAGATCGATTTTGAAATCCTTGTGCTCCTGGTAGAACATCCAGAGCTGGCTTCCGAAGGCACCGTCCATAATGCCCGGCACGAACACCGGTATCCTGTTTTTCTCTGCCCAATGGAGGATGGACGGATCGCTCATTCTCCTGCCGAACTCCCATATCAGCTCGCTTACAGCCCACTCCTTCTTCCCTGAGTCCCAGAGCTCCTTGAGGATGGGCTGCATTATCTCCTCCAACACGACGCCGTAGCTCTCGTTGGGTATGAAGACATTGCCGAGGCGGTTAATCCCCTTCCTGTGAAGTTCGGCATCGTCGAAACCGAAATCTCCGTGATAGTAATCCTTGCTCGTTCTTGCGATGTCATGATCCAATGTGCCGCATGTTGTTATGATAACATGGAACCTCTTTTCCTTCACCATATCCCTGATAATACCCCTTGCTCCCGTGGCTATTATGCATGCTGGAAAGGACAGGAATCGAATGCAATCCTCATCTTTGATCATGTTCTCGAAGGTCTTTGCAGCTGTACCCACCTTCTTCGCCGTGAAACCACCTGAGTTGTACATTTGATTTACCAATGCATCTATGTTTGTATTTTTCGAGAGGTGGATATCTTCAACACGGTTTGTCAGAAACTCGGACATGCTCGTCACCTGAGCGAGTATAAACAAGGTGATAGAAAAATGATTTGGTCGTTTTTGATCACAACAATTCTTAAATAATCGTACTTTTATTTCCCCCAGTATGGGAGACTCCCACTTCAATGTTCCAAAGAAGGTCTTTTTTACCAAGGGCATAGGAGTTCACAAAGAGAATTTGAACAGCTTCGAGCTGGCGCTGAGGAGTGCAGGTATAGAAAAGTTCAATCTTGTGTCCGTATCTTCCATCCTACCACCGGGATGCACCATCCTATCGAAGCAGAAGGGTCTGGAACAGCTCACTCCGGGTCAAATCGTTTATGCGGTCATGAGCCAGAACAGCTCCGACGAGCCCGGCAGGCTGATGGCAGCCTCCATTGGCTGTGCCATCCCCATGGATACCAACCAGTACGGTTATCTCAGCGAGCATCACTCCTTTGGGAAAAACGAGAAGGAGGCCGGGGAATACGCTGAAGATCTGGCTGCTGAAATGCTCGCCTCGACCCTGGGCATTCCCTTCGATGTGGACGCAACATACGATGAGAAAAAGGAGATTTTCAAGATCGATGGACGCATCGTTAGAACCAGGAACATAGTCCAATCTGCTGTATGCGACAGAACCGGGTTGTGGACCACCGTTATAGCTGCCGCGATTTTAGTCCTGGATTAGGATCAGTTTGGAAAGGCGACAGTATTAAAAACCTCTACGATATACCCGTCGCAATAAGGGTGGAGAGTTATTTACCGCTATGCCTTGAGGTTGGGTATTAGAAGGCGGGAAAGGTGCAGGGCAATATGAAATATACGCGATTTGAAAAAGCCAGGATTATCGGCGCTAGGGCGTTGCAGATCACAACGGGCGCACCGGTGTTGATGAAGGTAGAGAAGGGCATAATCGACCCTGTTAAAATTGCGGAGTTGGAGTTCGAGAAAGGGGTACTGCCCATATCTGTCCTGAGGGAGACCTGAGCTTGAATTACACAAAATCATTGTCCTCGTATTTTCTCTAAATAGTGCTTGATGTGATCCCTGAGAGTGTGCGTTTTCTGCCTGTATTTCACTTCTTCTAGATCGATATCCAATTTTATGGTTTCGTCTATTTTGTAGATCTCCTCCAAGGTTATGAAGAGCAGGTTCTTGTCTTCTGTTTCCAGAATGAGGGAGTCCAGAACGTCTCCTGCAGACACTGTTTCCTTGACGGTGCCGATCTTCTTCCCTTTAGAATCGATCACATCGAGCCCTGCAAGAAGAGCTTGAACCTTGTCTTTGAGCACGACCTCCTCATCTTTTTCCTCTCCGATATAGGATTTGTTTAATAAAAGCTCGTCGAACAGTCCTTCTGAGACCTCTATGCAGTCCTCCTCCACCTTCGAGACCACGCCCAGCTCGATGCCTTCGCTGTCGATAACCCGTTTCTCTATCATGCCGTGATTGGTCATTTTATCTCCAAGGGAGTATGAAGAAGGCGATACAAATCGTTTTTGATGATGACAAAAAGCACTAACTTATTAACCTCACAGTTCTTTTGGGTAATGATGAATATCGATTGGGCTGAGAAGTACAGACCGAAGAAGTTGGTGGATGTAGTAGGCAACCCTGAGGCAACCAATAAACTGAAGCGCTGGGCAGAATCCTGGGATCGGGGCATCCCGAAACAGAGGGCAGTGATCCTAATAGGTGATGCAGGGGTTGGAAAGACGAGCAGCGCCTTGGCATTGGCAGGGGAGTTCGGATGGGGCGTGGTGGAGATGAACGCCTCAGATTTGAGAAACGCAGATGCTATAAGAAGAATAGCCACGTCAGGAGCGATGCACGAGACGTTCACGGATACAGGTGAATTCGTTTCAACACAGCACGGCGGAAGAAAGCTGATCATCCTGGATGAGGCGGATAACATCTTCGGCAAGGAAGATTACGGGGGCGTGCAGGCAATTTCAGCCACGATAAAGGAGACGTTCCAGCCCATAATTCTCATAGTGAACGATTATTATGCCCTAACAAGGAGGGCACCGGCCCTCAAAACGCTTTGCTCGACCATCAGATTTCAAAGGATTCATAGAGCCACAGTTGTAAGGTTATTAAGAAGCATCTGTCAGAGGGAGAACATCACGGCCTCCAACGAGGTCTTGACAGCCGTAACTGAACATTCCGGCGGCGATCTGAGATCGGCTATAAACGACCTGCAATCCCTGAGCCTGGGGAGATCGAAGATATCCGAGAAGGATGTGACTGTGCTTGGATACAGGGATTCGAGAACCACGATTTTCAAGGCCATGGCAGGTGTGTTCAAGGCCATGAGTTACAGCCGGGCTCTGGAAAGTACATACGATCTGAATGAGGATCCTGAGCATGTCATTCTCTGGATCGATGAGAACCTACCATTGGAGTACAAAAGGCCTGAGGACTTGGCCTCGGCGTATCAGCCACTGTCCAGGGCAAGCATCTATCTTGGCAGGGTGAGTAGGAAGAAAAATTTCAAACTCTGGAGCTATGCAAACGACCTGATGACGGCCGGAGTTGCCCTGAGCAAGACGAACATTTATCCTGGTTACACGAGGTATCAGTTTCCATCTTGGCTCACGAAGATGAGCAGATCGAAGGGGCTGAGGGCCGTGCAGAAGTCCCTGTACGGAAAGCTCTCCTCCGCATATCACACCTCCCCGTACATTGTGCGGACCTCCATATTCCCGTACTTCAAATATCTGTTCGAAAACGAAAAGCGTTTCAGCCTCCATACGATTCACGATTTGGACCTGGATGCGGAGGAGATCGCCTATATACTTGGAGATAAGGGCGATCCACGAACCGTAAAAGGCCTTTTGGAGGAGAGCAAGAACATCGATGAAGGAAAGGAGGAAAGGACGCAATTCGAGGGCTTGGCATGGGGTGAAGGTGGCGGGGATGATACAGAACAGGATGAGGATCAACCAAAACAGCAGAGGAACCTATCAGATTTCTGAGATGAAAACAGATTAAGGATAAATTTATATTCCATGACCATATTATACACGATTATTCCGTGATAATCGCGGATTAAGGCGTGTAAAGGGCGAAAAAACCTGCATTTCAAATTTGGAACGGGAAACTGGTGTTGAAACACAGAATTTATAGGGTTGTAAATCGTAAAAGGGGTCGTGGTTAGGAGGTAATGCCATAATGAGGATTTTACTGGCCACAGAATCTTATTACCCGAACATAGATGGAGGGGCAATAGCAAGGAGGAATCTCGTCATACGATTGAAACGAAGCGGGCACGATGTGGCTGTTGTTGCACCAGGACTGCACCCAAAACACTATGAGGAGGAAATCGACGGCATCAAGTTATTCAGGGTGTGCGGTAGAACTTTACCGATTTACCCGGATTACAAGTTCTGCATCTTTCCATTACGGGAGGTCAGGAGAATTATCAACGAATTTGAACCTGATGTTATAGATCTGAACTCCCATTATCCAATAGGCATGAGCGCACTGGTATGTGCTAAGAAGAGGGGGATACCGACGATCGGCACCGTGCATGTTCAGCCAGAGAACATGCTGATGGCCGTGCAGAAAGCACGATTCATGCTCCCGATCCTCGAAAGGATGGCCTGGTTCTATATAATAACCGTATTCAACAGATGCGATCATGTCACCTCGGTCTCACAAACGGCCATCAATATGCTGAGAGAGCACGGCCTCACCGTGGATGCAAGACCCATCTCAAGCGGCATCGATTTGAAGGTTTTTAAACCCGGCAACAACGGCGATCACCTCAGGGAGAAGTTCTCGATACCGAGCAAGCCTGTGGTGCTATATACTGGAAGGATAAGCGGGGAGAAACGGCTGGATGTGCTCGTGAGGGCCATGCCTTTGGTTCTTGAAAAAACCGATGCCCATCTCGTGATCTGCGGCTCCGGCAGGGAGAAAATCAATATGGAAAACCTGGTGGAGAAGTTGGGGATATCAGATAACGTCACCTTCACAGGCTTCCTGTCCAATGAGGAGTTCCCAGATATCTACAACATAGCGGACCTCTTCGCTATCCCTTCGGAATCCGAGCTTCAGAGCATCGTTACTTTGGAGGCCCTGGCATCTGGGTTACCTGTGGTGGCCGCGAACAAGGACGCCTTGCCCGAGCTCGTAAAAAACCCTGAGAACGGTTTTCTGTTCGAACCCGGCAACAGCCGTGACCTGGCAGAGAAAATTGTAGAGATACTATCCAGCGATGATCTAAGGAGCAGCATGAGCCGGAAGAGCCTTGAAATCGTGCAGGAGCATTCAATCGAGAACACCATCACACAGTACGAGGAACTCTACAAGGAGGCAATCGATAGCTTTAAAAGCAGGAGAGGGCATTAACTTTTTCAATTGGCTATTGGGTCGTAGAATATCGATAAATGGCCTGGTATAAACGCTTAGCGAACGGTAGGATAGAAATGAAGGTGCTGTATGGGGTATGTTCTTGGGGTTTAGGGCATGCAACACGATCCTTGCCGATACTGAGAAAGCTCATCGATGAGGGCAACGAGGTTACCATAGTCGCAACAGGAAGCTCCCTGGAACTCTTGAAAATGGAACTGGGGACGAAAGCGGATTACATCGATTTTCCAGACTACCCCTTACCCTACACCCAGAAATCCAACATGTTCCTCCTAAAATTCGCCTTTTTCCTGCCGACCATAGCAAAATCCATAATAGAGGAGCATAAGAAGATCGTGAGACTTCTGGATAAACGCAGATTTGATATCATAATATCTGACAATAGGTACGGTGTATTTCACAGGAATGTAAAATCATACTTCATAACCCATCAGCTGCGGTTCATTGCCCCTAGAAGAATAAAAGCCATTGAGAACGGCGTCGAGAGGTTCAATGCGTACCTACAGAGGTACTTCAAAAATATCATGGTTCCAGATTATGAGGACGACGGCATCTCAGGCGATTTGGCGCATAACCTGAACATTCTGAAAAGTGCGAAGATCGTGTACTTCGGGATACTATCCGATTTCAAGCGATTGGACGTAACGCAGGATGTGGATTTCCTGTTTTCCATCTCAGGCCCAGAGCCGCAGAGGTCTGTGATGGAAGATATGATATTGAAGAATATAAACGATATTCAGGAGAACATCATAGTGAGCCTGGGCAGGAAAACCGACGGTGATATCGACAAATTGAGGGGCAACATGAACGATAATATCGAGTTATTCGATTTTCTGCCCAGGGAAGAGCGGGAACTTATCATGAACAGGTCGAAGTTCATCGTCTCCAGGTCCGGATACTCAACGTTGATGGACATATATGCGCTTCGAAAGAAGGCCATGTTCATCCCCACGCCCCAGCAGACCGAGCAGGAATACCTGGCCAGACATCATGAGGAGAGGGGGAATTTCTATTACATCAACCAGGACGAATTGAATTTACCGAGGGATCTCGAGAAAGCTAAAAGTTACAAGGGTCCAGACAAGGATTACGATATCGGGAAGACCACTGAGAGGTTCTTGGAGGTCATACATAATTGATATACATAGTCGGTTTTCATGAAAGAGATTGAGGATATGAGGTGCAACTTTGGTGATCACCACATATGTAGCGTATTCTAAGAGGCCGATGAAAACGATGCAATTCACTTGAATATCTTGTATTGGAATATGGCACCTGCAATAAGATTCATATGATACGTAATAAGCCGAAAGAGGACGACAAAGATTCCGAGAAGGGGTGTGGGAATTAATGGAGCATAAAGAGCTGCTGTACCTATTTCTGCCACCCCACTACTGCCTGGTGTTGTGGGCATCATGATTATTACCAACAATAGAATCTGGGCAGCATACGATTGGATGAATACAGGATCTAATCCCAATCCTAGCAGGAGCATGGAAGGGATCATAAAACCTGTTGTCCAGAAAAGGACAGTGAGAACAAATCCAAGAAGAAATCCCCTTTTACCCTCCTTGGCAAAGACTACCATGGCCTCATGAAAATTGTCCACTTCCTTATTTATTTTCTGTACCAGCTTTGGGCCCTTTTTTTCCCCTTTTTTCTTGCTGCGTTTACCGAATTTATTCGACAAAAATAGGAAAAAACCTTTGATATTCTCTGGATTTTTTATTGCATATAAGAACAGGATTAAAAACACCACGAAGACGGTTATTCCGATGTACAACCCCCACTTTATCGGTTCCATGTTTATGAGGTCTTTAAAAACGAAAAAAGCAAAAGGTACGCATATGAGGATAAATATCGCATCCAGCAATCTTTCACCTAATACGGTTGCCGTTGCCCCACCCACGCTTATTCCTCTCTTTTGTAAAAGACGAATTCGTACAGGTTCCCCACCAGCCATTGAAGGGGTTATGCAAGCTAAAAAAAGATTTGATATCACGATTTTGGTGGACTCTCCTATTCCTATTTTTACTTGTTTATTAACTTGATCACTTAGTACTTTCAGCCGTACGCCCCATATGACCCAGTAAAGGATATTTAACCCAACAGCAGCTAAAAGAAAGTGAATTTTCACCTTCGGGATATATGAAATCACAGTGGGATCGATTGTAAATATTAATATAATAACTGCAACTGTAACACTCAATAAAATACTTGCAATAACGGAGATCCTTTTTATTTTACTGAGCTTCATGGAATCCGATCCTTTTCTTCAGGAATAGGTGCCGTCTATTCAAACCTTGGGTTTCCCGCCCGAAAATTTTTACAAGCCCCTCTTCGCGATCCTAATGGTAGAGGATATAAATAGAAGAATAGGTGTTCTGAGCATGTTAAAACCCACATCAATCAAATTCTTCGGAATTTTTTTTAATATGCGTCACTACCTCTTCAAAGGGCACCTTTGTCTGTTCTCCGCTTTCCATATCCTTCACAGACGCCTCTTTCGATGCTATTTCGTCCTCGCCGATGATAATTGTATATCTAACGTTTTTTGCATTTGCATGCTTCATATGCTTGCCGATGTTTCTGTCCATCAGGGCGATATCACAGGATAAACCGCTTTTTCTCAGGGAGGTCGCGATACTCAGAGCCTCATCTCTCGCCTCTTCTCCCAGTGGAATCACATAGGCCATGATCCTCCGCGCAGGCAAGCCCACGCCCTGCTTCTCGATAGCCATCATAATTCTGTCGAAGCCGATGGCAAAACCTGTGGAGTTCACCTTCTCTGCTCCGAAGAGCTCCGCCAAAGTGTATGCTCCGCCTCCGCAGACCTGTTTCTCCGCCCCCAGGGAAGGAGCGTCGATCTCGAAAACCATGCCTGTATAATAGTCCAGCCCTCTGGCGATTCCCAAATCGATGATGTAATCCTTTACATCAAGGGCCTTGAGCATACCCAGAGTACCATCCAGTTTTTCAAGTGCTTTCAATGCCTCCTCGTTTCCGGTGAGGATATTTCTGATATCGTCCGATATCCCCGAGATTTTTTCCATAGTAAGGATCGCCTTTATCCGCTCCAAACCTTCGCTCGAGGGTGTAGATGTTTCCAACATCGCATTAAGCTCATCAAGCTCACCCTTGTCTATGAGATGCATGCAGTTGCTCTGCCCCTCACCTGTTATGCCCATCTTCGATAGAAGCGCCCTCAGCACACCCAAGTGGCCGATCCTTATAACAAAGCCTTTTAGACCCGAATTCCTGAGGCAATCCACAGCCAATGCTATGACCTCAGCATCCCCTTCCTGCTCCCCGCCGCCTATTATCTCCGCCCCGAACTGCCAGAACTCTCGAAAACGACCGGATTGGGGTCTCTCGTACCTGAAGCAGTTGCCGTGGTAATAGACCTTGATAGGCTTGGACATATGTCTCAGATCGGATGCGTAGAACCGCATGGTGGGCATCGTGAGTTCAGGCCTCAGCGAAAGTTCCCTGTCGCCTTTGTCCTTGAAAAGGTACATCTCGTCCCTGATGGACTCACCGGATCTTTCTGTGTAGAGCTCTGCATGCTCGAAGGTGGGTGTGGCTATCTCCAGAA
>CBDUXN010000076.1:0-15314 GCA_965371185.1 uncultured Thermoplasmata archaeon | reverse complement strand
CCCTGACATCATTTTTTAATTTATTTATTGCATCCTCGTACTCGCCGTTCTGGATCATCTCCCTGATCTCTTCCAGCTTGTTTACAAGGGCGTTCTTTCTCTGATCCGGGTTGTTCTTGAAGCATTCATCAGGTAGCCCGAGGATGTATTCGATTATCTCATCCAGGAGGTCGAACGGGTCGAAATTATGAAGGCATATCAGATTTCCCCCGACCTTGATGATGATCTCGGCCAATCCATCCCCGTCCAGATCCGCGATCAGCGGCCCTCCTACCCGTTCACCGTTGGTGTCGAATATCCAGTCGACTGAGCCGTCAACGGCATTTATGCTGAACAGGTTCGGATTCGCGCCCACCAACACCTCGATGTCACCATCACCGTCGATGTCCGCTGTGACCAAACCTGGCTGCATGAAGTTCTTTTCAAATGGTTCTGATGTGTAGAGAATGGTTCCATCTGTGCCCTTATAGGCTATCAGAACCTGATCGTTGGAATCCACATTGAGTATGTCGAGCAATCCGTCCCCGTCCACATCAAATAATGTTGGGTTGGAGTAAAAGAATGTGTATTGTCCATTAGCCCAGAGTTGAGTACCATCATGGTTGTATACCGCCATATGCGGTGCTGTGAAGCAGGACAATATTATCTCATCGTAACCGTCTCCATCCACATCAGCGAAGATCGGTGTTGCTGTCACACCGTAACCTGGGTCTATCTCCCAATCCATGCTTCCGTCCATCTCGAATAGCCTTATCAAAGCATGATTGTCAGCGGTGAGGACTTCATCCTTACCATCTTTATCTATGTCCCCTATCGGGGAGGTCACGCGTATGAAATGCTCGAACTGACTCTGCCAAATTATAGTTCCATCAGCCCCGTTCAGGGCATAAAAATAATAGTTCCTGGAGCCGATTAGAACATCCAGTTTTCCATCACCGTTTATGTCATACAAAGCGGGGGCAGCCTCGAATCCCTTCTCAAAAATTGCGCCCTTGTCAATGGTAGTAAAAGTCCACAGCAGGCTTCCGTCCTCTCCATTGACGGCATATAGGTTGGGATCTCCACCTTTGTAATAGTATCCGCCTATAACAACCTCCATATTACCATCACCATCAACATCACCTATAGCTGGAGGGGCGTATAATGGACCTTGAGCCAAGAATGTCCATTCAACCTGACCGTCCTCATCCAATGCGTACAGTGTCCCGTCGCCACTGCCCCACACGATCTCAATATCTCCATCTCCGTCGATGTCTCCGGCCAGCGGCATGGAGCCCGTACTCGCCGAGGTGTTAAAAATCCATCTGGGTGCAGGATTTGTAATATCGCTTACCAGGTACGAAATTCCCGTTCTCTTCTCTTCGTACCTGAATATCGAAGGCCCTGTTGGCGAAGCTAGAGCCGACAATATTACGCTTAAAAGCAGTCCAACTCCAATAAAGAGCGTTAGAACGCCTGTTCTCTTCTTTTTTGACATCTTGTTCTCCTCCTCTGATTGTTATCATGTCACTTATGTAAATAGAAATATGTTTTTGTAAATACTTATAGTTTGCTAAAAACTTTACTCAGTGACAGATACTTTATTCGATGTGAAGTATTAGTAATGAAAATCTTGTCATTCCATTACCTTCCTGCAAACTGTCACATAACCAGTGTGACCGAGAGAATCAAAGCTCGGTCTCACGCCCCTTTCACCGACCACGATTTCCCGCTGTATTGTTTCCATGGTCCTGATCTCAGCGAAGCCGTGCTTCCGAAGCTCCTTGACGGTCCTTTCAACCTGATTCATCGTGGGAGAGTAGGATGCAAGATGTCCCCCCAGTTTTAGCGCAGCGAAAGCGTTTCCCAAGGCATCCCAGGGGTTTGGTATGTCAAGAACCACCGAATCCACAGTTCTCTCAGTGATCGCCTCGGTAACATCGCCCTTTTTGATCTCCACAATATCTTTTAGCCCGGCCTTCTCCACATTCTTACGGGCTTGATTTGCGAACTCACCCCTTTTCTCATAGGAGACGACCTTGCCTTTCGGCATAACTGCATTTGCCAGAAGTATCGTCATTGCGCCGGAACCTGCACCCCCTTCAATTACCCTGTCACCAGATTTTATATCACAGTAGAAGATGATGAACATGCCATCCTTTGGCAGGATGATCTGGGCTTTGCGCTCGACTGCCGAGAGCTTGTCAAAAATAGATGGAAAGAGAATCATGAATTTTCTGTTGCCCAGTAATATGCTTTGGCCGTAGCTCTTGCCTATGAGCTCACCGGGGTTATAGACGCCCAGGCCTTTGATCTTTTTGGCTCCATCTTTGGCGGTGAGGATTATCCTTCCACCTTTCCGATCTATGAGCACCACGGAATCGTTCTCTGAGACGGTTTTAGGCATGAGTGATGGTAGGCATGGAGGTGTATAAAAAGATTTTTAATTCCAATCCGACTGTACTCAACGTCCCTGCATCGTTCCCAAATAATCCTGAACTTTCTTGAACTGGTCATCATTTCCAAGAAGGATCACAACGTTGCCAGTATTAACCTTCAGATTGTCCTCAGGATTGGGGATCACCTCCCATCCTCCCTCCTTGGTGCCCTCTTTTGTTTTCTTCCTTCCAATCCCCACCAAGGTCGTCCTGGTTTTTTCATGCAGACGTTTTGATAGCTCTCCTACTGTGCCTGCATGTTCATTTGAAATCGTATATTGTCTTAAATCGTATCCACCTATATCAGTGGCTGATGTGACATCCTCCACGAAGTTGGCCACCTCAGGCTCGAATGCGGCGCTTGCTATCAATCTTCCTGCCATCACATGTGGTGTAACCACGTACGTCACGCCTGCGATTTTCATGGTTTTCCGAAGCTCGGCTCTATTAGTTCTCACGATCATTCTTGTGTTAGGATTTATCTCTTTTATATGAAGTGCTGTGATCAGATTTTTACTGTCGTCTTCCATGGTCAGTACCACCACAGAGGCTTCTTGGATGTTCGCCTGCTCCAGCACATCAGGTTTCGAGGGGTCGCCGTAAATGGGAAAGACCTTTCCTTTTTCCTCTATGCGTTTTATATTCGGGATGTCATCCTGATTGTTTGTTATCACCGCAACCTCTCTTTTTTCGGTTAACAACTCCAAAAGAACTATCTCAGATAATGCTGTCCATCCACATATTATAAAGTGGTCTTTGTACTTGCATTTGTTCATACCAAACACTCCTGATAAGGATTTCTCCATGACTAACGACATTATTATTACACCTACGTAGGCATAAATAAGTATGCCAACGCATGCCAAAATTACGGATATGATTTTACCTCCCGGGGTCACAGGGCTGATATCTCCATAGCCCACAGTGGTCATGGTAATAAGGGCCCAATATAACGATGTCCCAAGGGTTGTACCTTCAAAACTAATGAATAAAACACCTGAAAAGAAAGCCAATAAGCCCAAAAGGATCACACCTTTGTATGTGACCATTATTGTCTTTGGAATTTTCATATATTTCATCCTCTGGTATCCACATCATGTATTGTAATAACGATATTTATAGATTATATTGGTTTATAACTTCAAACTATGGTCATCCACACTAATAATGTTACATTAAAACCACCATAGATTATTGAAAATATCGCATAGATCAGGAGGGGGGCAAGGTTCACCAAACACACCAATATCATGATCTTGAACAGGTTCTCTCTATCCACTTCGAAGATATATCTCAGCACCAGGTAGATGAGTATGATAAGAGCGATCATGTTTCTCCGAATGTTCAAATGCAATGATCGTAAATATGTTTTTTCCTAAAATATCCGACTTCCATAACTTTTTTGCCGCGACTAATGAGGGGTTTATATACTTTTTGGATAAATTAATTTTATAATGTTTAAATTTATTAAATTATAAGTTAAAAAAACTCAAAAAACGATAATATCAAGCTCGAACCTTGAAAAAGACCAATAAGTTTAAATATCCAAAAGTATGTAGGGGTTAGCTAAATTAGACACCATGGAGATAATGGGCCCGTAGCTCAGCTAGGTAGAAAATTATGCGGTATGGGAAATGAAACTTTACGAGTAAGTATATGTTCCTAGAAAGAGCATCTGGCTTTTAACTGATTGAACCCGGCGACAAAAAAGGCTATTCAGGCAAACATGTCGAAACTGGATTCATGGGCAAGAAACCAGGTGGTCAGGGGTTCGAAAAGTAAGGCGCTTTGGGCGTGAACTCGAAATTCCCCTCGGGCCCGTTGCGATGGCGAACGTTGAAAAACCACGGGTTGGAAAGGATGTCGAAGGAAGCGGGAGCGTTCAATTGGTAAAGTTTTAGCGAAGAAATATGATGATAGGCGGAATAAAAAGAGGTAATCTAACTTACAGCTTTGGGAGGTATATTATGGTAGATATCAATGTGCTTTTACATCAATTGGTACCTGAGCATACTCTTGTTTCGGAAAAGGAGGCAGAGGAATTGCTTAAAAGATTGAAAATCGGGGCCGATCAACTACCCAAAATTAGAAAGGAGGATCCAGTACTCAAGATATTGGAGAATATTGAAGGTCCCGTTGAGGAAGGACGCATAATAAAGATCACTCGGAAGAGCGTCTCCTCAGGCGTTAGTATCGCGTATAGGATGGTAGTGGATAGGGTGAAATAAATGCGTGAGATAGTGGAAGCTTTTTTTAGGGAAAGGAGCATCGTTAACCATCATATAGCCTCATTCAACGACTTTTTACCCACCCCAGATAACCTGAACAGCGGGATGCAACGTGTAGTGGACAACATCAGGATAGGAGACAGTGAGGATGGCAGGGGCTTCATTAAGCTTGAAGTTGACAAGACGGATGGAGAGACCATCGAGATAAGAATCGGAAGGCCAAGGAATCCAAAGACAGGTGCTATCGAGCGAAACGCAACGCCCACGATATTCGTGGACATGCCCAATGTCAAGGAGGCTAATGGCGCCACGAATCCTCTAACACCCATGGAGGCAAGGCTGAGAAACCTCAACTACCAAGCCCCGATATTCCTGGAATGTACCGTGGTGGAAAACGGCGTGGACAGGGAGCCTGAGAAGGTTCATATCGGGAACCTGCCTATTATGGTGAAATCCAAGAAATGCAACATACACAGGGACAATATTGACAGCGAGGTGGAGCCTTCGGATGAGGATTACTTAAAGCACCTCATCGGTTTGAGAGAGGATCCCCTGGATTCTGGTGGATACTTCATCATAGGCGGTACCGAAAGAACCCTGATATCACTTGAAGACCTGGCACCAAATAGGGTGATGGCGGAGTTCAATGAGCGGTACGGCCACAGAATGGAGGTGGCGAAGGTCTTCTCTCAAAGGGAAGGATACCGGGCCTTGACTCTCGTGGAGAAAAAGAGGGACGGAATGCTCATGGTTTCTGTTCCTACAGCCT
This sequence comes from uncultured Thermoplasmata archaeon, assembly GCA_965371185.1. Taxonomy (GTDB): domain Archaea; phylum Thermoplasmatota; class Thermoplasmata. Next base: position 9,900 of record CBDUXN010000076.1, on the reverse strand, counting down.
CAGGCCAGATTCCACTCGTTGTTCTCATGAAGGCCCTTGGCATGGAGGGCGATGAGGCCATATTCGAATCCATAGTGAGCGACCCCGATATGGCGAACATCGTCTATGCGAATATCGAGGAGGTTCAGAATAAGAAGCCCTTCCCCCCTAATGGCATATTCACCACCGAAGATGCGATCCTGTATCTTGAAAAGAAATTTGCCACAGGCCAAGCCAAAGAGTACAGGATAAAGAAGGTGGCATCTATCCTAGATCGTTCTCTGCTGCCCCACCTAGGGGACAGAACAGAGGACAGACTCAAGAAGTCCATATATCTCGGCAGGATAGGACGAACGGTTCTTGAGCTTGCGCTGGGCAAGAGGGAGCCTGATGATAAAGATCACTATGCAAACAAGCGTTTGAAGTTGGCAGGTAATTTGATGGAGGACCTCTTCAGGGTCGCGTTCACGAACCTGATGAAGGATCTAAAATACCAGTTGGAAAGGAGCTTTTCCAGGAAGAAGGAGATCAAAATCGGCTCCGCCGTTCGACCTGACATGTTATCGCAGAGATTGCTTCACGCCCTGGCGACAGGGAATTGGGTGGGCGGCAGGGCCGGCGTGAGCCAGCTATTGGACAGGACATGCAATATGAGCACATTGAGCCATCTTAGGCGTGTAACATCGCCTTTAACAAGGAGCCAGCCCCATTTCGAGGCAAGAGATCTACACCCCACTCAATGGGGGAGGTTGTGCCCCAATGAAACACCAGAAGGGCAAAACTGCGGCCTCGTAAAGAACTGTACCCTGATCGTTGATGTCTCAGAGGGATTCCTCGAGGACGAGATCAAGATGCTCCTTGCCGATTTTGGCCTGAAGAAGGTGAAGGATGAGAGGACGAAAGAGACCAGGGTGTACGTAAACGGCAATCTCGTTGGGCTGTGTGATAACCCCATGGAGTTGGTGCAGGAGATACGGGGGAAGAGGAGGATAGGCGCGCTTTCCCATGAGGTGAACATCAGATACGATGAGAAGATGAACGAGATACTCATTAACTCGGATGAGGGGAGGCTGAGAAGGCCTTTGCTTGTAGTGGAGAACGGAAGGTTGTTGCTGACAAAGAAACATGTGGATGGAATGAGGGCCGAAAAACTTAGAATAATAGATCTTATCAGGGACGGCATAATCGAATGGATCGATGCCGAGGAGGAGGAGAACACGTACATAGCTATTTCAGCCTTTAACCCGCCCAGCAGGTGCATGAAGTGCAACGCTTACATCTCCGACAAGGACATCACATGGGTGAACATTGGAACGGCGGATAAGAATGTAAGGCTCGAATGCAATTTCTGCCACGATCAATTTGATGTCGATTATCTGCTGACCCCCGAGCACACCCATCTGGAAATCGACCCCATGATGATACTGGGCGCGTGCACGAACCTCATTCCCTACCCTGAGCACAACTCCTCTCCAAGAAACACCATGGGCGCCGGGATGGCAAAACAATCACTGGGCCTCGGCTCCTCGAATTATAGAATCTCCCCAGATACAAGGGGACATTTGCTTCACTATCCTGAGAAACCATTGGTCCAAACGAAAGCCATGGAGTACGTGAACTTCAACCGAAGACCTGCAGGGCAGAATTTTGTGGTGGCCGTGCTTTCCTTTGAAGGCTACAACATGGAGGATGCCCTCGTCTTCAACAAGGCGTCCGTCGAGCGCGGCCTGGGACATTCCACCTTCTTGCGTACATATCGTTCTGAAGAGAGACGATATCCTGGAGGGCAGGAGGATCATTTCGAGATTCCAAGTCCTGATGTAAGAGGGGCGAGAACCGACATGACATACAATAACCTGGACGATGACGGCTTGATAAGCCCCGAGGTTTTGGTTGATGGGGGGGATGTTCTCATTGGGAAAACCTCCCCGCCTCGATTCCTGGAGGAACAACAGGACTTTCTCACACCACAAAAGAGAAGGGAGACATCGGGGACCGTAAGACACGGCGAGCATGGTTATGTTGATTCAGTTATGCTCACGGAGTCTGAGAACGGCAGCAGATTGGTCAAGGTCAAGGTTCGCGACCCGCGCTTCCCCGAGCTGGGAGACAAATTCGCATCCAGACACGGTCAGAAAGGTGTTATCGGCCTCATCGTACCCCAAGAGGACATGCCCTTCACTGCGGACGGTATCACTCCGGATTTGATAATAAATCCCCATGCAATTCCCTCTAGAATGACCGTCGCACATGTCCTTGAGATGATAGGCGGTAAAGTAGGCTCCATGGAGGGCAGGTTGATAGACGGCACCGCCTTCAGCAGTGAGAGCGAGGAGGCCTTGAGAACGGGCCTTGTCAGAAACGGTTTCAAGCACAATGGGAAGGAGATCATGTACGACGGTAAAACAGGCAGGGCCATTGAGTCCGAGATCTTTGTCGGATTGATATACTATCAAAAACTCCATCACATGGTGGCGGGAAAGCATCATGTGCGTTCTCGTGGGCCAGTTCAGATCCTCACGCGTCAACCAACAGAGGGTAAGGCCAGACAGGGAGGTTTGAGATTCGGAGAGATGGAGAGGGATTGTTTGATCGCTCACGGAGCTGCGATGGTCATCAAGGACCGACTCCTTGACGAGTCCGATGGTACGATCCAGTATGTTTGCGGTAATTCCGAGTGCGGTCATATCGCTCTGGCGGACAGGCAGGGAGCGTTGCGGTGTCCGGTTTGCGGAAACAACGCCAGCATTCATCCAATTCAAACGAGCTATGCGTTCAAGCTGCTTTTAGACGAGCTTCTGTCGCTTGGTGTTGCCATGCGTCTTCAACTGGAGGACCTACGATGATAAGACAAGGCGTATCTAAAAGGATCAAAAGCATCAAGTTCGCGTTTCTCTCACCTGAGGAGATGAGGAACTTGTCTGCAACCAAGATAATAACCGCAGATACATATGACGATGATGGTTTTCCAATAGACATGGGCCTCATGGACCCGCACCTCGGTGTGATAGAGCCTGGTTTGAGGTGTAAGACCTGCGGCAAAAGGGTTGATGACTGCCCCGGTCATTTCGGGCACATCGATTTGGCCATGGCCGTTATTCATGTGGGTTATGTTAAGGACATAAAAAATCTGCTAAAAGCCACATGCCGGGAATGCGGTAGGCTCCTCCTCACAGATGCCCAGGCAAAAGAATACAAGGATGATATGGACAGGATCGATGGCTTTGGTGGCGATTTCCTGGATGTGATGCAGGTTACAAAAGAAACTGCAAAGGATGCAAGTAAAAGGCAAACCTGCCCACACTGCGGTGCTGTTCAGAGGAAGATCACCTTGGATAAGCCAACAACATTCAGAGAGGATGGCCATAAGCTCACTCCAAAGGAGGTGAGGGAGAGGCTGGAAAGGATCCCTGATGTGGATCTAATACCCCTCGGAATAGACCCTAAGATCGCAAGGCCTGAATGGATGGTGCTCACCGCGCTGCTCGTTCCACCGGTGACCGTCAGACCTTCCATCACCCTCGAGTCAGGTGATAGATCCGAGGATGACCTCACACATAAACTTGTGGATGTGCTCAGAATCAATCAGCGTCTAAGAGAGAACAGGGATGCGGGCGCGCCCCAGCTCATCGTGGAGGACCTTTGGGAACTGCTGCAATACCATGTCACAACGTACTTCGACAACCAGACCTCTGGGATACCACCTGCAAGGCACCGCTCAGGAAGACCATTAAAGACCTTGACACAGCGGTTAAAGGGGAAGGAGGGGAGATTCAGGTCCAACCTATCAGGGAAAAGGGTGAATTTCTCGGCGAGAACGGTCATATCCCCGGATCCGTTGTTGTCCATAAACGAAGTGGGAATACCGGTTGAGACCGCCAGGGAACTCACAGTGCCTATAAGGGTCACCCCTTACAATGTCGACACGATCAGAGAGCTCATAAAAAACACCATCAAACCTCCTGAAAATGGGTTCTACAGCGCGGGTGTGAACTACGTGATAAGACCCGACAATCGCAGGATAAAAGTTTCGGAGAAAAATGCTGAGACGCTTGCAGAAACCATAGATATCGGTTTCACGGCTGAGAGACAGCTCGTCGACGGTGATATAGTCCTTTTCAATAGACAACCTTCCCTGCATAGAATGTCCATGATGGCACATGAAGTGAGGGTGATGCCTTATAAGACTTTCAGGTTCAATTTGGCGGTCTGTCCCCCTTACAACGCGGATTTTGACGGGGATGAAATGAATCTGCATGTGCTGCAAAGTGAGGAAGCGAGGGTGGAAGCAAAGGTGCTGATGAGGGTCCAGGAACACATAATATCACCCAGATTCGGCGGTCCAGTCATAGGGGCAATTCATGATTACGTAACAGGCAGTTTCCTATTGACGTATAAAGATTCTAAGTTTTCCGAGGAGCAAGTGGTTAGGATACTCTCCAAGCTGGAATACGATGAGTTGCCTACATCGCATGAAGAGGATGGCGAGAGATACTGGTACGGTAAGGATCTCTTTAACCTGGCGCTACCAAAGGATCTGAGTATGGAGTTCAAAGCCTCTATCTGTCAGCATTGTGACGATTGTAAGAAAATGGAATGCGAAGACGATGCTTTTGTTCATATCAAATACGGTAAGGTCCTATGCGGCACCATAGATGAGAAGGCTGTGGGAGCGTTCAAAGGTCGTATCCTGGATAAAATCGTCAGGGATTACGGCTCGGATAGGGCAAGGGAATTCATCGACAGCATTACAAAGCTCGCCCTGGGCGCGATTTCGATAAGAGGCTTCACCACTGGTATAGATGACGAGGATATTCCGGAGGAGGCAAAGATACAGGTGGAAGATCTTCTAAAGAATGCCAAGCAAGAGGTTGACAAGCTCGTCTCAGCGTACAGGGATGGCATATTGGAACAGATGCCAGGCCGAAGCTTGGAAGAGACGTTAGAAGTGGAGATCATGAAGGTCTTAGGCCGTGCAAGGGACACGGCGGGTCAAATCGCAGGGAAACACCTGGGTCTGGAAAATTCTGCCGTTATCATGGCCAAATCAGGGGCCAGGGGATCCATGTTGAATCTAAGCCAGATGGCAGGTTCCATTGGTCAGCAGGCGGTTCGAGGGGAGAGAATAAACAGAGGATATTGGGGTAGGACATTACCACACTTCAGAAAGAACGATTTGGGAGCAGAGGCAAAAGGTTTCGTGGAATCGAGCTATAAGAGCGGACTCGGGCCCACAGAGTACTTTTTCCACAGCATGGGCGGTAGAGAAGGTCTCGTTGATACAGCCGTGCGAACTTCGAGATCAGGATATATGCAGAGGAGATTGATCAATGCCCTGGAGGATCTGAAGGTAAAGCAGGACGGCACCGTGAGAAACACGGCTGGAACGATTATCCAGTTCAAATATGGTGAGGACGGCGTGGACCCGACCAGGAGCATAAGAGGGAATGCCATTGACATAGATGATATCCTGTTAGAAGTCCTTGGAGAGAAGTTCTGGGATCTGTATAAAGGTGAGAGAGAGAAGGCTCTAGCGGGATATGGCACGCAGGAGAAGGATATGTTCGCAATAACATTTGAGGATGAAGTTGAAGAGGAGGAATAGTAATTGACCAAAGCAGGCACGATAAAGGCCCTCGTCAGCAGGGGCATAGCAAAGAAAGACGCAGAGAAGTTAGCTGAAGAAGGCTACACCCTCAGCACTTTGAAAGAGGCGGATATGGACGAAATCAAGGCCCATTTTTCCGAGAAAAAAGCCTCCCAGATTTTGCGTAAAATCACTGGAAAAACTTTGAAGGCTGATAAAAAGGACAAGATCAAAAAAGACGCCAAGAAGGGTATGGAAAAGCCGAAAATCAAGATCGTCATACCAAAAAAAATACCCGAGTTGAGCCCAGCTGAAAAGATGATACAGGACAGAGCCTCAAAGATGAGCCTGGAAATGCCAATGAGTATAATTTCCACCATAGCGGAGAGAATCGAGGGGAAGAAACTTACAAGTAAGGATATCGACAAGATTATTAAAAAGACATATGAACGATACCATGAACATCTTGTGGACCCACATGAATCTGCTGGCATCATAGCAGCACAATCCATTGGCGAACCTGGAACACAGATGACCATGAGAACGTTTCACTATGCAGGTGTGGCCGAAATTAATGTAACGCTGGGTCTCCCGAGGCTGATCGAGATTGTGGATGCAAGAAGAGTGCCCAGCACGCCCATGATGGAGATACTTCTCGAAGAGAACGTGAGATATGACAGAGACGAGGTGCGAAAAATCGCATCCGGGGTGGAAATCACGAAGGTGGTGGACATCGCATCCATCGAAACTGACATGGTAAATCTTCAGGTCATCATTCATACTGACACAAAAAAGTTGGAAAAGAAGGAGTTAACAATGGAGGACATCGAGGAAAAACTTGGGAAAATCAGGGAGGCCCGGGGCAACTTCCATAGGAAGGGATCAAGAATAATGGTGCGCTCTGATGAACCCAGCTATAAAAAATTACAGAAAATCTATGAGGAGGTCAGGGACCTGAAAATCAAGGGCATCGATGGAATTGAAAGGGCCATCATAAGAAAATCCGAGGAGGAATATGTTATCTACACACAGGGTTCAAATCTACAAAAGGTATTGCAAATGCCCAATGTGGATATATGCAGAACCACAACTAACAGCATATCAGAGATATACCATGTACTCGGTATTGAGGCCGCGAGAAATGCCATCATCAGAGAGGCGAGCAGGACTTTGGAGGAGCAGGGATTGATCGTGGATGTTAGGCACATAATGCTCGTTTCAGACATCATGACGAATGATGGGGACGTGAAGGCGATAGGCAGACACGGTATATCAGGGCGAAAATCCAGCGTGCTTGCCCGCGCTGCGTTCGAAATTACATCCACACACCTACTGCGGGCTGGAATGACAGGGGAGGTGGATACACTTGATGGCGTCGCAGAGAACATCATAGTGGGACAACCAGTTACCCTTGGTACCGGAGCCGTAAATTTGATATACACGCCTGTTAAAAAGAAATCTAAAAGTTGAATTTATGGACCTTGGGCAAAAATTGAAATAGTTCTTAGAGAATCCTGGATGAATTGATATGGACATAAACAAAGCGTTAAAAACTGCGGTAACCACAGGCAAGGTGGTTTTCGGTTTCGAGCAAACTTTGAAGGCACTCGATGCAGGAAAGGCCAGGTTGATCATAGTTTCATCCAACTGTCCCGATAAACACATGGGTACCATCGAGAAGAACGAAAAGGTACCGTTTCATCGTTTCAACGGCACGAATATCGAGTTGGGTTCAGCCTGTGGAAAACCGTTCTCCATCTCTGTTCTCTCTGTTTTGAATGAAGGTCAATCAGAAATACTGGCGCTGGGGAAGAGGTGAATGACCAATATAACATTGGATAAAAGCACCCTGGGGTATATTTCAGTTTTTGAAAAGGTTACGAGGACCCAGGTAAAGGACTGCATTGAAACTCCCGACAAATTGGTCTTCGTTGTGGCTAATGGACAGATCCGCGCTGCAATAGGGAGAAGAGGGGAGAATGTAAAGCGCCTACATGATATGTTAAAAAAGAACTTGGATATAATCGAATACTCGGACGACCCAGCAACTTTTGTTAAGAAGATCTTTCACAACTTCAAGATCAAGGATGTAAAAATCGAGAAGCGTGGGAACAGAGTCCACGCCACAGTCAGCGTTGAGAGCAAAGACAAGGGCAAGATAATCGGAAGGGACGGCAAGAATCTGAAGCTCGCACGGGAGATATTGAACAGGCATCACGAGATACAGAGTTTGAGTATCGATTGATTTTTCATAAAGATACTATCCTTTTAGCTCCTCCAAATATCTACATTTTCCAGTTTCCAAAAACTCCTTTATGAGCTTTGCTGTCCTTTTGCCGACACCTTTGATCTCCTCAATTTTCCTGTCTCCTTCGAATCAACACCCTATTTAATTATCGGTTATTTAAGGTTTAGGCTTCTGTAAAGTAAACAGACATCGGTAACATTCTTTTCCATTCCCACCCGTTAGGGTCTAGGGAATCAGGATGGGATGCTTAACCCCTGAGAGTAGACGTTTAATGGTGAATGCGGTTAGAAATGGGTATAATGTTGGAGAGGCCGCAGAGATATTCGGTGTCAGCAGGAAAACCGTGTGGAAATGGTGCAAACGAACCATGAAGGTCGGTAGGCCCGTCTACCGAGACCTATCGAAACGCCCACATACAATTCACAGGAAAGTAACTGAGAACGCAGAAGTGGCCATAGTGGTCCTGAGGGAGGCTTTCAATTGGGGCACACAACGTATCAAGCTCAATCTTGAACGCCCTCCCTCTTATATTCTTGCACTACTGGAAAGTGTCACTGGAAAAGAATGGAAACTCACTATACTGAGTAGACAGGCTATTAACAATGTCTTGAAGAAGCATGGTCTAAATGGTAGTCCCTATAAGAGTAAGAGGGACTGGAAATATTTCAGAGCTTCGAGACCAGACGAACTCTGGCAGATCGATATCAGAGGACCTATAAGGATTGGGAATATACGTGGTTATGTGCTGGTTATACTGGATGACTATTCCAGATATCTGGTTTGGTGTAAATTCTATGAGAGAATTACCACCAAGATAGTTCTCTCTGCTTTATCTTACCTAGCTGTAACAAAGAAACGGAGACCTCAGAGTATACTAGCAGATAATGGAACTCAATTCAAGATCACCTTTGAAAAAGGTTGTAACAACATGGGAATAGAGGTCATTCACACTCCTCCCCATTACCCTCAGTGTAAGGGTAAGGTAGAGCGGGTAATTCGGACCTTCAATGAGGAATTTCTCAGAGTTTGTAGTATATTTGATAACTCTATGGCCTTGATGCCTGAGTTCCAGGCATGGTACAATGATTCCCGTTATCATATGGGTATATCCGATTTCCCGAATGAACTATACAATAATCACTTGGATGTTACCTATGTCCCTTGACATTACAGCTTCAGAGGAACGAAATACCAATCCTCCTTTTTCGGGCCATTGAAATCAGGGAGAAAGTAAATGAATGATATTTGATGGAACGTACAAAATCATACAAAAAAAGGAACCTCTTTCTTATATTCCCCGTATGCCTCGATTTCGGCGAGCTCTTCTTCCTCCTTTTTGCTCACCCTGATATACATGAAAATAAGAATCGGGGCAAATATCACTGTCAAGATCGTTGGCCAGCCTGCAAGCCAGCCAAAAACTATCAGAATGAAACCGAGGTACTGGGGATGGCGGGACAGTGAATATATCCCCTTGGTCACTATCTCATCCTCCTGGAGGTTCTTATAGAGCGTGACCCACCCGATCATTATCAGGGCCAGGCCTATTAGCATGAGGACAGTCCCGTACACCATTCCCATACTCATGCTGATTTCCACACCGAGAAATTCGAAGTTGATCAGGGAATCCGGAGCCGCCGAGGCCGATGAACCCGAAATGTATTCCGAGGCAAAGAACATGGTCAAGGGAATACCGTACATCTCCACGAACAGGGAGACAAAGAAGGCTGTTATCAGTCCGTACTCTTTCCAATTCATTTTTCGTCTAAAGGACAGGGGCAGCAGAAACGAGAGAAACAGTACTATATTCATTACGACCAGGAGCCACTGGTCCTTTATTGTTATGTCGAGCAGGGTTCCAGTGAAATGGGTATGGAACTGGATATAGAAATCCTTCCAAAAGATCACCGGGATGACGGCGAGCGCAATCACCATGATGCGCAGGGGAAGATTCCTGCTCTTGAGAAATTCTGGTACATTAACCATGTAGTTCAGATGCAGGAGTGTCCTTAAATATGTTTTCTTTTATCTTATTAACTTGACTTTGTTACATTAACAACACCTCTCCTTAAAATCTTTCCTCTTC
>CBDUXN010000075.1:0-15386 GCA_965371185.1 uncultured Thermoplasmata archaeon | reverse complement strand
TGCATGTAGAATAAAACATCAACTTTGTCATTATTATCCAAAAACAATGCCCCGTACCCAACCTGAAGCTCCAGTCCAGAGCCCGAAGCAGCCGCGGAAACGGAACCGGCATTCTCCCAGAGATTCCAGTCTTGTGTGGCGGAGGTGAACTCAAAAAGTCCACTTGAGTAAACTTCACCCTGCCAACCCGCCACCTTGATCATATAATCTGCACCCATGCCCTTGATCAGATAACCTGTATCTGAACTGAGATCCCTATCAATGAACACGTAAGCTGTATCCATGCGTCTACCACTGCTGGCAGGCTCACCCGGCAGCATTTCCCCTTGCACCTCGATATAGAACGAGAGCTCCGATAGCCTTGCGTCAACGCCATAATCTATGATATTAATGTTATTGTTAATGGGCACACCTTCCGCTGCTTCTGAAGATATGAACACATCGCTCCAATCACCGAAATCGCCGTCAATGTCGATCTCTTCCGGTGGTTTGGAGACCTCCACGGCAACGTAAGGAGCGAATATGAGAATAAGGATCACAATAGGGACAACGATAAGGCCCCATTTGCTTCGCTTAGGCTCAATGAGTTTTTCTCTTCGACCTAGACCATTGGTAATACCGTTTCCGTTGGTGATGCCGTTTGTGACCCCTGCCCTCATGGCCTTGAGCCCGTTCGTGAGCCCGTTTGTAAGACCGTTGGTCAAGCCTCGCTCCCTCTCCCTCAACCCGTTGGTGATACCTATGACCGCGGCCGTTCCCACAGCCTCCTCAGGTGCGGTTGGAGGGGTAACGAGACTTACCTCCACCTCCACAGGCTCAATTATTTCCTCCTCGAACTCCGCCTCTTCCTCCATGGCCTCCAATTCAACCGCTTGGTACCCGCAGTTGGGACAAATTAAGTTACCAGATGCGAAGAGGTATCCGCATTCTGGACAGGTTCTTTTCTCGGCCTCCTCCTCGAATACCGCCTCTTCCCCTTCTTCAACGATCTCTAAAACTCCCTCTTCCTCAGGTGCCAATTCCTCATATTCGACCTCTTCTTCAATTTTCTCCTCAGGTGCTATCTCCTTAAAAGGTTCCTCCTCTTCCTTAATTACTTCCTCCCCGATTTCCTCTTCCTCGAGCTCGAACTCGGTGCCGCAGTGCGGACAAACTGGAACAGGTTCCTCAAGAATCAGACCGCACTCTGGGCATTCATAGGCTTCCGTGTCGTGTGCGTCGTCCTCGTCGTCAATCTCGAGCTCCAATCCACATCCAGGACATGCCGTCATCCCAGGTTCGATCGCGGCGCCGCACTCAGGACATTCATATACAACTTCCTCCTCCTCTTCTCTCAGTAAGGAACCGCAATGTGGGCATTCATCATCTCCTTCATCGACATATGCACCACAAGAAGGACATTGTATTTCCATGACTATAAACCCCGCTCAAAGCTTTTGGTTGTGATACATATCTCTGCATAAATAACTTTCCATCTTTTCTTTAGGAGTCCTTATTCATCCATAAAATTAAAATAGCCAATCGACATTCACGAGGCACTAACGGTGATTACAACATGGGAAAGATCAGACCTACATACATAAAGCGCGTGGCCATCGAGCTCGTCAAAAAACACTATGATAAATTTACCGGGGACTTCCAACATAACAAGATGATGGTGGCTGAGCTTACGGATGTTGGATCAGTTACCATGAGGAACAGGATAGCAGGCTATATCACCCGCTACAGAAAAAAGTACAGCGCTCAGATTTTATTCTCCGAAGATAGATAGGCTATCAAATTACATTTTTTTATGAAAAAGATTCATTATTTTATTTAAAAGAGGAATTGGTCTCGCTGAAGCGGACATATCCAGATAAATCTCCCTGGCCAATCGCCTTAAAAGACAGTTTTATATCGAATGAAATCCATACACCCTTGGCATTCCTATGAACCGGATCAAGGTGGTGAATGAAGTAGCTGACCTAGTTCCATTTTTAAGGGCCGTCAGCTCAAAAGTGAAAATGGAAGTTTTTAAGGAAGTGTCCAAAGATTGGTGTACAGACAAGGAAATCGAAGAGAAGTACGGCGATGAGGGTAAAAATGCCCTTATACTGTTCGAAAAGATGAAATTGGTGGAAACACGCTGGCAACCTTTGGAAGATGAGCCAAGCTCTGCACCAGAAAAAGCCTATCACGCTTATTATTCATCCTTCAACATAAATGCCTCATGCCCGATAACCGAGATCAGCGATGTTTTGGCTGTGGCGGTCATGAGTGAGAAGGAGTTCAAGAAACACGAAAAGCAGATGTTCGAATGCATCGGCCCTGAGGGGAAGTTCGTAGGTGATATTGCCGAGGAGATGAAACTCTCTGCAACCATGCTTAAAAGCCTGATTAAGAGGTCTGCTAAGCTGGAGTACAGAGGACATAGAGTGGAGAGGTTTGAGGAAGAGTAGATTAAAAGCATGAATAGGCGGAGTCCGTGATAGATTGGGAATAGGCGATATGGACTTACAGAAGAGCTCCCTTGCGTTGCTTGCAGGTTTTGGACTCGTGGCCGTAGCGTGCTTCTTCTACCTCTTCATGTTGGATAAATCTGGAGCCGTTATTGCCGTATCCATTGTAACCGTTATCCTCTCCACATTGATGATGCTCTTTTTGCTTTTGGACAAGCTCAGGTTCTGCCCACCCTCCATCACAGACAGAAATTCCAACCTCATAGCGGGTATGCTGTTCGCTTTTATCTTCTTCCTGGTCATCATCACCTTTACGAGGGTCGTGGAGGACGCCTTCGACGGTTTCTTGATAGTTGTATTAACTGCCCTGACATCCTTCAGCGTGTTTTTACTGCTCTTCTCCCTCCTGATGGAGGATTGAGGTAAGTAAAAATTAAAACTCTCTTCTTCCCCATTCCAACTCCACACCTGCGCGCTTCAGCCTCTCCAATGTTGTATCATAGGGATCGATGCGTTCCTCCTCCAGATGAATGCCTAATGCAAGATCGATTCCAGAGAGTTTTTTTATCAGGTTTTTCCTTTCTTCCTCATCCATAACTCGCCTGTCCGTCATTGCAGCCACATGAAAGCTCACCTCAGCGTTCTTGAGATACTCTATTGCGCGATAAGGTAATTCAAAGTTCTCCGCTTTAGCGCCTGTTCTTCTCTCGAACCCCTCTGGTGTGCCTGCCTTCAGCGAGACCCTTATATGCGGTTTTGAATATTTGCTGACCTCCTTAACATACGATTCATCAGCACCAAATAGGATGCCGTTCGTTTCCAGAATGAACAGGCCAAATTCAGACTCCTCAACGAGTTCGAGCAAGGCCACGAGATGCTGCTTTCCCAATGTTGGTTCCGCTCCTGAGATCCTCAGCTTCTTGACCTTGAACTTGTGTGCGGTTTCTCTCAGGTTCTTGAAGGCCTCTCCAGCAGAGTAAAAATCTCCGAGCTTCTCGGGGAAATCCCTGGACCTGTCAACCCAGCAGTAGTAACATCTGAGGCAGCATCCCACCGTGTAGCCTGTTGCAATGCCTCCATATACACCCGTGGCGTAGAAGTCCGTGTACTTCCTTGCATCGCCTTTGCACACGATCTTCTCGGTTTCCCTTGCCAGCTCAACAGGGTCGTAGGGTTCGAAATCCTTGCTCAGGAGGCGGGGATAGGGTTTCATATTGATAAGATATATGTGATTAAACGGTATTAAAGACTGGGGAGAAACATAAAAATACAGTCTTGAATAATAGGGATAGCTAGGACAGACCATAGGTAATTTGATATGTGGTAGGTATTTACCCACTAATCTATAAATATTAGGTACGTATATGTTTCATCTGGATATAAAATCCATTTGATGTTTAACTTGCATAGCACAGCACCTTGATGTGACGGAAATGAGGGGAGAAATAAGTGTATTTAGGGGAACCACACCCTCTCAGAGAATAATTAGCATAGCTGTACTCATGGTTTTAGTTCTGGGCTCAATGCAATTCGCTATCGCGTTTTCCATAGGCCCTGAGTCGAAAGACGATGTGGTGGATGAACGTACCTCTTCTCAAGATTCATCCATTGTTATCAAGATGAAGGCTGCTGAATTTAATCCTCTGATTGAGGAACCTGAGATTCCGATCGAGTTGACCTATATCTCAGAGAATGGGTACCATCTGGTACAATGTCACGGCCCGATACGCTCAGGTTGGGTTGAGGAGATCGAAAATTCCGGAGCCATTATCTTAGGATATGTTCCAGATTACGCCTACATAATATACATGGATAACGATGTTACGGAGAGATTGGAAGAACTCCCATTTGTCAGATGGATTGGGACATATCATCCTGCATATAAGATTCAAGACAGATTGATCGGGAGGACAGGAGAGGTGGAGCTCAATGTTATGGTGTTTAAGGATAGAGAAGAGAACTTAGAGTATGTCAGGAATATGTTGAAAGTGTTGGGCGGAACAATTACTTACGATGGAGAGGATAATTGGATAATCAGAGCGAGGATAGATGCCTCGATGATGAGGAACATCGCGTTCATACCTGAAGTGAAGTGGATGGACGAATACATTCCCCCTGAACCGATGATGAACAACATCAGGGTGTTTACAGGGGCTTACAACGTTCATTTAGAAGGCTTCAACGGTTCCGGCATAGTCGGCGAGGTTAATGACGGAGGCATTGACCTGAATCACCCGGATTTGGTTGACCAGATCATAGGGACTGACGGTATAATAGTTGATGACGCCCACGGAACGTGCTGTTTTGGAATCGTGTTCTCCACTGGTGCAAACAAAGCAATGGCCAAGGGTATGCTCCCAGGGGGAAAAGGTGTGATCTGTAATTATGAGAGCGTGTCACGATCAGCCTCCATAAACCATCTTGTCAACAACTGGGGCGGTGTTTTTCAGAGCAACAGCTGGGGTGCTTATGATGAAAGCATCTACACTGCAGCTTCAGCGGAGGACGACCAGGCTGTATTCGAATACGATGTTGTAATGCTCTACGCAGCAGGCAACAATGGCACATCTTCCTATTCCTGTGATACAGATGCTGTAGCAAAGAACGTCATCGGCGTGGGAGCTTTTTGGCATTCAGACAATGATGATAGGGATGACGATGTTTGGGCTGATGGGGGTCCTGGTAATACCCCTGCCCAGGGCCCGGCATCCGACGGAAGGATCAAACCAGACCTAACAGGACCTTTTGATGCTATATATACCACGGATAGCGTTGATGGTGACGGCCAACCAGGTTATGCTATGGGCAATTATTTTGATGGTATGGGGGGCACCAGTGGTGCTACACCAGTTGTTGCTGGGTCGGTGGGTTTGGTATATCAGATGTATAAAGAGAACCACTTCGGGAATAACCCTACGGGTGAGCAACCGCATGCCGCCACCGTTAAAGCGATATTGATTGCAGATGCTTATCAATACAATCTAACAACTCAAGCAACTAGATACCAGCAGGGTTGGGGCGGGGTTGACATCGGGAATGTGTATGACATCGGAGAGGATCACTTCATCGTAGATGAGTTCACACCGCTTCAATCGGGAGAAAACGCGACATATTTTATTGGATCCAATGGAAATGGGCCATTGAAGATTACCTTGGTATGGACCGATGTTCCGGGAACCACTTCATCCTCACAGCATCTAATCAACAACCTAAACCTGAAGGTCACTGATCCCGATGGTATCCTCTACCGGGGTAATTACGGCCTTGACTTATCGAAATGGTCTTCTTCTGGTGGAAGCGCGGATTCGTTGAACAATGTCGAGAACGTCTTTATAGAGAATCCAAAATCTGGGACCTGGGTTGTTGAGGTGAGAGGTGCGAACATAGCCTTGGATGGTCATTCTTCAACACCTGCGGTTGATCAGGCGTTTGCATTGGTGGCCTCCAATGCCGTTGAAAGGCTCATAGTGAACATCACATACCCTTCCAATGGTGTGCTTTTGAATGATGTTGTTACGATTAATGGTACATCCTCAATTGACATCATACAAGTCCAGGTGAAGATCGACAACGAACCTTGGGATTTTGCAACTGGAACCACTGATTGGCAATACGATTGGGACACACGTTTACTTTCTGATGGCGATCATACGATTTCTGTGAGAGGAACCAACGGGACATTGTTTTCCGATATAGACTCAGTAGATGTAACCATAGACAATTCGCCCCCCTCAACTACCCTCGCAATCGGGGAACCATATTACTTCAATGGTTCTATTTGGTATGTCATCAATACGACTCAATTCAGCCTGATGGCTGACGATGGTGATGGCAGCGGTGTTGATGTTACCCAATATCAGATACTGTATGAGGGAAGTGAGGTTAAGGGATGGTCTCCTGCAGATATTTTTACGCTTACATGGGGTGAGGGTAACTATTCCATTCAATACTATAGTTGGGACGATCTAGGGAATACCGAGACCATAAATAACACCGCGATATTTGTGGATTCATCCCCTCCAGTTACCGATATCGATATTGGTTCACCAAAATATCGTAACGCCTCAACTGACCACTGGAATGTCTCCAGAGCTACGGTCTTTACGATATTAACCTTGGAAGAGGAAAGTCATGTGGAATTCATGTGGTATACCGTTGATGATGAATTTTTCGTTGGATCGAGCTTCGATCTTATCGTTTATGAGTATGGCCTGCACAATATTACTTGGGGAGGGCAGGACCATTTTGGACACAACGAGACAGGTAATTCCATCTCTATTTTCCTTGATGGAAGGCCCCCATCCACCACTTTACAAATCGGCGAGCCGAATTGGTATCAATATCTCTTTCATGCATGGAATGTATCCAATACCACAACATTCTCTCTGGAATCGAATGACGATTATTCAGGTGTGAACTTCACATGGTACACTATCGATGGCAACTTTTCCAGGGGGACGAACTTCACCTTAGAGGGATATGAAGACGGACTGCATGCTATCGAATATGGGGCTGAAGACGGTCTAGGTCATAACAAAACCGAGGAGACCTTCTCCATATACCTTGATTCTCATCCGCCAGATACAGATTTGACCTTCGATGGAGCAAAGTACCGCTCTTCATCAGATGATATCTGGAACATTACCGAGACCACTGTCATCAAATTTTCTGCCTATGATGAATATTCCAAAGTGAAAGCCACATGGTACACCGTAGATGGGAATTACTCTGAGGGCAGCGAGTTAGATTTGACAGGTTTTATCGATGGAATCTATGATATCACCTGGGGCAGCATCGATAATCTTGGACAAAACGAGACTGAAGATTCCATAACCGTGATTTTGGATTCGACCCCTCCCATTACAGATATGCTCCTAGGCGAGCCCAAATATCGGGATGATGTCAATGACCATTGGAATGTATCCACATCCACAACCTTCACACTGATATCCAGCGATAACACCGTTGGAGTGAATTTCACATGGTACACGATCTATGGTTCATATTATGAAGGTACGAATTTTAATCTAACTGGTTATGGAGAAGGTTATCACACAATCACCTGGGGAAGCGTTGACTATCTCGGAAATCCCGAAAACGGCAATACTATCACCGTCTACCTGAATGTAAAGCTGCTCTCGACCTCCTTGAACATCCATGAGCCAAAATATCGTATGAGCGAGACACATAACTGGAACGTGACAAATGACACAGTATTTACATTAGAACCCCCTAATTCAAACGCTGGGATAAATTTCACTTGGTACATTATCGATGGCAACTATCATGAGGGCACTTCCTTCACGCTTTCTGGCTATGCTGACGGTGTGCATTACATTACCTGGGGCAGCCAGTATAACCTAGGTTTCAACGAAACAGCGAATTCCATAACCGTGAATTTAGACACCAACCCGCCAGAAACGGACATTGACATTGGCAGTCCCAAATTTAGGGCAGATATTGGAGATCATTGGTCTGTAACAGGTGACACCGTCTTTACGCTTACATCCAGAGATAACCACTCCGGTATAGCTTCCACCTGGTACACCATCGATGAGGCTTATTTCGAAGGTTCGAGTTTTACCCTATCTAGATATGCGGACGGTTTACATAGCTTCCAGTGGGGTAGCGAAGACAACCTGGGCCACGACGAACCCCCAAAGGTTATCACCGTCCTTCTTGACGATGCACAGCCATCGGTATCGATATATGTGGGTCAGCCGAGCCGTTATATGGGTGGGGTGGCCTATGTAAGCCAATCCACCCCCTTCACCTTGACTGTAGAAGACGCTGGAATAAACAGCAGCGTAATATTCTACAGCCTCAACGGTGGAACCGTGTATTACATCTATGATTCACCCTTCACCGTCCCCCCAACGGTAACAACGATCACCTATTATGTGGAAGATGCTCTCGGCAATAAGGCAGATGTATCTACTCTACGGATAATTGTGGACAATAAGGATACAGATGGAGACGGTATCGTTGATCTGGACGATGACGACGATGATAATGACGGTTTGCTGGATATCGAGGAGGATGAAAATCAGAATCGGATCGTTGATGCAGGAGAAACCGACCCGCTGAACCCTGATACTGACGGTGATGGACTTTCAGATAGTGTTGATCCTTACCCATTGGAGAAGGAAAGAAGGGGAAATGGGGAAAATCTATTGGCAATTCTATTCCTGATCTTTGCAGTAGTGGCTATCGTATTGATACTGCTCTTTTTAGTTGTCCTGAAACCATGGGAAGATATGGAGGTAAAAGCTGAATGGCTGGAGGATGAAGAGACCAGGTTTGAACCAGGGAAAGAGGAGGAGGATGGGGTAGAGGAGCAAAAAAGCCCGCCTGAATCCGAATATGAACGGATTGAGCGGTCAGAAAAAGAACAGGCTGAATTGACTAAAGAAGAAGAAACGGATTTTGAACCTAAAGAAGAGACTGTATATGAACCTGAGGAAGAAACCAGATTTGAACACGTGGATGAGCAGATGGAGATGGGAGAAGAATCAACAGAATTAAACCAGGAAGATGAACAGGCCGAATGGACAGAAACAGAATTTGAACCAGAGGATGAGCAAGTTGAATGGAAAGAGGGGAAGGAAAAGGAGTTTGAGCTTGAGGAAGAACAGGCCGAATGGGTTCCGGAGGAAGAAACGGAAGTTGAAGCCGAGGAAGAGCAGGCTGTGTGGTCGGAAGAGGAAGAAACCGAGTTCAAACCAGAGGATGAGCAAGCAGAATGGATTGGGGAGGAGGAAAAGGAGCTTGAGCTTGAGGAAGAACATGCAGAATGGGTTCCGGAGGAAGAAACGGAATTTGAAGCCGAGGAAGAACGGGTTGAGTGGTCGGAAGAGGAAGAAACCGGGTTCGAAACTGAGGATGGGCAAGTTGAATGGACTGAGGGAGATAGAGAAACAGAAGTTAAACCTGATGATGAACAAGTGGAAAGGATGGATGCGGAAGGAAAAAAACCAAAATCAGGCAAAAAGAAGGGTAAATAAATGTGGCGTTGTATTTTGATACTTTGACATGAGCAAATTTAGATAAGGCCGTGAAGGAGAGGGGGAACGATAAGAAAAAAATTATGACCATCCACTGATCGTTACTACAACCTTTATTACCACGCAACACATACCCTTTTTGACCGTAATATTTGGTTGGTGAGCCGCATGATCTCTGAAGACTTGATAAAGCAGGTAACTGTAGACCTATTAAAGAATGCAGTAACAGTTCTGCCAAAGGATATTAAAGAGAGCTTGAGAAGAGCCTATGAGGTGGAAGTGGAACCTGTCCCGAAAATGCAGTTGAGGAATATTCTGGACAACATCGAGCTCGCGGAGAGGTCTTCCATTCCAATGTGCCAGGATACCGGCATTCTGATTTTCTATGTTACATTTGGAAAAGATATGAAAGCAAATGTGGAAAATGCGATTAGAGAGGGTGTGAAGGAGGCCACGAAAACGGTACCTCTCAGACCCAACGCAGTGCATCCAATAACAAGACATAATCCCGGTGATAACACGGGTTTGAAGATGCCCTATATAAATTATCGTTACTCAGATGAAGATCACATGGAAATCACTGTGATGCCCAAAGGAGCTGGATCCGAGAACATGAGCGCCTTAACGATGCTCACCCCCTCTCAGGGTCTTAAAGGAATTAAGGAGTTCGCCCTGAATACGATCATAAGCGCAGGCGGGAAGCCATGCCCACCAACCATATTGGGCATGGGCATAGGAGGTTCTGCCGATATATCCATGAAACTTGCAAAGGAAGCTCTTTTAAGGCCGATAGATTCCCACCATTCTGAACCCCATATAGCCGAGCTTGAGAACGATCTGCAGGATGCAATAAACTCCCTTGGTATAGGACCCATGGGGCTGGGAGGTAAAACCACGGTCTTGGCTGTAAACATCGAATATGCATTTTGCCATACCGCAAGTCTTCCGATTGCCATAAATTTGCAGTGCTGGGCCGCGAGAAAGGCGATCGCAAGGATTCACGGCGATGGCACCGTGGAGCACCTCACACATCCGAAGGAGGGGGGAGAATGAAGGATATCAGGCTTACCATACCCTTAGACGAGGCTGCAGTCAGAGATATAAAGGCTGGTGATGTGGTTTACCTCAGCGGGGAGATCATAACCGCACGAGATGAGGCTCATATTCGTGCACTTGAATATCTTGAAGAAGGCAAGGACATACCTGTCAAGTTCAAGGATGCCGCAGTTTTCCATTGCGGGCCGATAATGCAGGAGAAGGGTGAGGAATGGCACCTCATTGCCGCTGGGCCCACAACGAGCTCGAGGATGAACGCTTTGGAGCCCGAGTTCATAGAAAAGTTCGGCGTCAGGGCCATAATAGGTAAAGGCGGTATGTCGAAGCCAACTTTGAATGCCATGAAGGAGTATGGGTGCGTTTATCTTGCCATGACAGGGGGAACGGCGGTTCTCGCAGCCAAGGGTATCAAGCGTGTTAAGGATGTGCATTGGCTGGATCTGGGCATGCCGGAAGCATTATGGGTCCTGGAAGGAGGGGACTTTGGCCCTTTGATGGTTGCCATGGACAGCCAGGGGAACAGCCTGTACGAAGGTGTGGATAGCATTACAAAGAAGAACCTCCAATATGTAAGGGCAAAATTGGGACTCGATTGATACTCAGCGCTCTTTCCATGCCTCTATGAATTTCTCCACGATGCCGTCCAAAAATGAGGGGCTGTAAGAGATAAGCACGTCAGCAATTGCCGCCTCATCCACGATCTTATAGAAGGTCGTTCTGCCCTTCTTTTCCTTTTTTATGAGATCCTTATCCAACAATTTATTCAAATGATACGCCAATTTGGATGCCGCCAGATCGAAGTTATTTACTATCTCATTGAACTGCGAGTTGGGATTGAGCAATAGAAAAAGAACCAAACCTCGTTCCAGTTCGTTTCTAAGGCAGGCCAGTATCCGCTTTTCCTTGCCTTTTACCTTACCCGCAACATAATATCGTTTAAGGTTTCCATCCTGAATCGCCACCAAAATATCATGCTTGAGCAGATAATTCAATTGATAGTTCAAATTACCGCTTGATATATCGATACGACGCAGAACCTCCCTGAAATGAAGACCCGGAAAATTCGAGATGAGCTCGAATATCTCTCTCCGTGTCTCCAAATCAAGTTCTTTGCTCATGTTCGGAAATCACCCAGGGGTCATCCTATTTACACCATTATGTGGGTCATGTGTGTAAGATCGTACAACAGATAAGAAACATATCATCAAATGATCAGATGGCCGCCTATAGTTCTAAGGCTTTCCTCCTTCAATCTCTTCTGAATCCGTATCTGATTTCGCCCGGCTTTTTGGTGGCGACAGTACAGCAAAAAACAGGAACAGCAGTATTACTACATCGAACAACAGGTGGAACACAACGGATTGTGAGGTATCCTCCAAAGGCTTGTAAAAGATGGAAATGCTCAGGATGATGCCCTTTATTAGAAACAGCGTGAAAACGACCCCTGCTAACATCAGTCTCCATGACCTTTCCCTTTTATATGCAAGAATGCTGACGAACAGAAGCACGGCGGCCAGCACCATTACTATCCCTGCGAGCAGCTCAAAACCTTCAATTCCTTCCATTTTATCACGTTCGTTGATAAGGAAATGATGATAAATAGACTTTTCGAGGGATAAGATATGATTTGATAATATGTTCTTTATTCGTCCTGTTCAAGAAAAAAAGAATCTGATAGAGAGCTCAAAAGGTGTAGTACGCGATCAATTCATCCGTTTCATTTAGGCGCAGCTCGACCCTATCCCCTGAGAATGCATTGTGCACAAGGAATTCATCCCCGTAATCCAGTCTACCATTGCCGTTTTTGTCAGAAAAAGTGCAGTTGAAATCCCCCTCGGTTTCCAGCACCACTTCGACCCCTAATTCATCCGTGCTGTTTACACTATGAGAGCTGGAATCCTTGATGGTAAGGTTCACATCAGATAAACCATGGTCGATATTCCTAACATTTCCAGTATAGATACCCTGGCCTTGATCCACCTCATTAAAAACCATTTTCCTCGATGGAGGGGACGGTTCCTGGCTCGTGAAGATAACTACATAAGAAACGAACAGCATTGCAAATATCAGGGCTATGGCGATCAGTTTTGCATCGAATTTTTTTTTTGAACCGTGGGGTCTTTTAGCCTTTGCTTTCTCCATTCGCTTGCTCTTGGAATCTACCAATTTATCTCACCACCACTGCCCCATAACCAACAACATCTCTCATTTCCATTACATCACCGGAAGTGGAATATTTCAACAGCTTAGCTTCACTGCCCTTTACAGCCTCGATCATAGCCATAACGGGGCCGTAACCGCACATGGAGATGTTGTATTTCTCAACGGTTTTAAATAGCGCCTTTGCATCGAGATTGAGTATGGCATCCATTGCCTTCATGTCCTTCTTTTCAGCCAGCTCCTTTGGCACGTAATGAGAGAAATCTGTGGAAGCGAGCACGACAACATCCTTTCCCTCGATGGCCTTGGTAATAATTTCCCCTACCTCCTTTGCCATCTTATATGTCTGGTGACCAATGCAAAGAGGAACGAACTTCAAATCCGGCTTGAGATACTGCAAAAAGGGCAGCTGCACCTCTATAGAGTGTTCATCCCTGTGAGCGATGATGTCGTTGTCTATCACACCTGTATGCAGCTTTTCAGCCAAATCCGTGTCTATAGCCACATTACCCAGGGGTGTTTTGAATTCCTCTGTTGTTATGGCCACAGGGCTCCCAGAATAGGTATGCTTCGGCCCTATGATGATGAATGTCTCGGGAAAACCGTCCTTTGCTAATGCTGCCGTGACATGTGCCGCCACGGGGCCAGAGAACATGTAGCCTGCATGAGGAACAACAGCACCTTTGATCCCTCTCTCCCCCTTCTGCAGTTTTGGAATCTCCCCTGGACCCAGATCGTGTAAAAAGCAGCCCTCTATCTGCCGCCTCAGCGATTCCTCCTTTCCCTCATAGAATTGTCCTGCTACAGCCGGATATCTCATTTTATCCCTCCGTCCCGGTGAATTCGAAGCCTTTCAAAGCAATATAGGTTTTGTTATATAAAATTATAGTGATGCTTCAAAATCCTCCATCGTTAGGGTGAAATCCTCATAACTCTCGGTAACGCCCCTGAGTTTCAGGATCTCTCTCGTCAGTATCCAGTAGATGGCTGCCAGTGCCATCCTCCCCTTGTTGTTGGCTGGGATGATCAAGTCCACATTCCTCGTCTCATTGTTCGCATCGCATATTCCCACGATAGGTATGCCGATGCTCATCGCCTCCCTCAGTGCCTGCTGATCAGCCGCAGGGTCTGTGACCATCAGCACATCAGGCTCGAGGTACGAGGGCAACCTGGGGTTGGTCAATATACCGGGTATGAATCTCCCAGGTATGGCCGTGATATGCGTGTTCTTTGAAAAAATCTTGACAGGTTTTTGTCCATACTGCCTAGTGGATACAACCAGAACCTTCTCAGGTTTATACCTGGATAGAAACTTCGAGGCTTCTCTCAACCGCCTATCCGTCTGTTTCACATCCAACACGTAAAGACCATCGGTCCGCACTCTGAATATGAAAGGCTTCATATCAGCGCTCTTTTGCTGGGTGCCTATATGCACGCCTGCTGTCAGATAGACATCTTCTGTTACCAACAGTGGTTCCGCTTTTACCTCTTCTTCCAACTTAATCCTCCGATTTAATGAGTTCTTCTTCTATCCTGATCAGTTCGTTCAACTTGGCCGTCCTTTCGCCCCCTACAACACCGGTTTTAATGGCATGGCAGCCAAATGCCACCGCCAAATGGGTTATGGCATCGTCCGTAGTCTCACCGCTTCTGTGGGAAACGACGGTCCTATAACCGTTCTCATGGGCCAGTTTGATCGTCTCAATGGTTTTTGTGAGCGTACCCACCTGGTTTGGCTTGATCAAAACCGCGTTCGCAGCGCCCATTCCGATGCCCTTCTGAAGCCTGGTCGCCTCCGTAACGAATAGATCGTCGCCGAGGATAATGCATTTGTCTCCAACGGCTTTTGTCAGCTCAGCATATCCCTCAAAATCCTCTTGGTCCAGGGGATCCTCCACGAGGTACAGATCATAGTTCTCGATCATCTCTATCACAAAATCTATCTGTCCTTCCCTGTTCAATCTCTGGTTTTTATAATGGTATCTTCCTTCCTTAAAAAGTTCCGAAGCAGCTATATCCAAACACGGCTTCACTTCGAAATCCTGTTGATCTGAAACGGATTTGCACGCATCGGCCACAACTTCCAACGCCTTCTCGTTGTTCATCTGGGCGATCCATGCACCTTCATCCCCCTTTCCAATTGCCGCATCAGGAAATTTCTCTTGGAGACGCTCCTTTACAGCCCTATGAACCAGGGCATTGGCGAATACTGCCTGTCTGGCTGTGGGGGCGATGGAGATAGCCAAATACTCTTGAATGTCGGTGCCGCCAATCGCGTGTTTTCCCCCGCCCAGAACGTTGCCTAAAGGAAGGGGTGTGTTGTTGGCAAAAGCACCTCCCAGGTAATGGTAAAGTGGAAGGCCGAGCACAAAGGCAGCGGCCTTAGCAACCGCAATGGAAGTTGCAACGGCAACATTTCCACCCAAATTGGAGAAATCATCTGTACCATCCAGCTCATGAAGTAGAACATCGACGTCTTCCTGCTCCGTCACATCCATGCCGATAAGCTTTGAGGCTACATTCTTCCTAAAATTTTTAATTGCATGTTCCACTCCTTCCTTGGGAAAGGTTTTAACCTCATTCACGCCTACGCTTGCCCCGCTTGGCGCAGATGCGCTGCCAAAACCGCTTTGGGTAAATATATCCACCTCTACGGTGGGGTTTCCCCTGCTGTCTAAAATCTTTCTTATGGCAACCTCTTCAATGATGGTCATGCAATTCCTCATGT
>CBDUXN010000074.1:0-15452 GCA_965371185.1 uncultured Thermoplasmata archaeon | reverse complement strand
AAAGATTTTAAGGAGAGGTGTTGTTAATGTAACAAAGTCAAGTTAGTTAGTTAAAAATATTTATAGAACAATCCAACGCAATGAACTAATATCGATGCAAATTAATAAATACTGCACTTTACATTATTTCAAATAACGATTGAGGTGAGCAGGGATGAGAAAAACGAAAGCCGCGCTGCTTTCTATTGTACTAACTTTCTCCAGCTTTTCTGCCCTCACCCTTTTAGGTTCCCTCCCCGTAACCTCGGCGCAGGAGGTATGGGAGGAAATTCAATCCATCCAAAAAACCATCAACATCCCTCCAGGGGAGAGCTACTTCGCCTATTTTGATAGAGATTCAGGATCATTAGTTGGGATGGAGCTTCTCTCACTCGAAGCCGGTCTCACCCAGAATGCAGTGAATGCCCTAGACCAGGTTCCTGAGTGGCTGTACGAGGATTTGGCAAAACAATTCGGTAGACTGGGTGATACCAACATCGATGTGGGGGATTTCGCGACACCGACATTTGCTGATATGGATGCGGATGGCGATTTGGACCTGTCCCTCGGCTCGGAGGAGGGGAATTTATCGTACTATGAAAATGTCGGTACACAATATAAACCGATTTTTGTTGAGGATAAAGAGATGTATTCATACATATGCGAAGAATATCTTAACGCCCAAGACAGGACCTCCTTAGATATCGCCGACTTGGATGCGGATGGTGATTATGATCTACTCGTTGGAAACAGCCTGGGGACTTTGTTTTATCTGGAAAATATCGGCACTCCCCTGCAACCAGAGTGGGGACCATGCGAGGTGGTGGACAATATCATCGTGGGAAACAGCCACCCTGCCTTGACCGATTTGAACGATGATGGAGATCTTGATTTAGCGTTAGGAACTTCGGATGGTAAAATATATTTCTACGAAAATGAAGGCAGTCCAGAATCAGCAAACTGGGTCTTTTCGTATTACGTAGATACAGGTGAAGAGGATGATAGACCAGTTTGCTTTGGTGACATTGATGACGATGGTGACTATGACCTGACAGTTGGAGATGGGGATTTCGCAACACTCTACTATTACAGGAACATCGGGAACAGTGAACAGGAGGTTTGGACCGCAGATGCAACCATGTACAACGGCATAGTCCCAGAATACGGCACATCACCAACAATCGCTGATCTGAACGGCGACCAGAGGCCTGACCTGATCGTGGGTGGTTCCAGCGGAAGATCGTTTTATTACAGCAACATAGGAACCGCATCAAATGCGGAATGGCTCATTTGGAGCTCGTATCAGGTGGGCGAGGGCTATATGTACTACCCCAAGGATGTTTTTCTGAGTTATATGAATAAATATCATATGGATAGGTATGCCAATCTAATACTCAACGCAGCTCAAAAATACAAGGACGAGATCGGTTTCGCCATAGCTCATGTGCCAATTGAGAACCTAAAATCCATGAACGACAACCAGATCCAGCTTTTTGTGGACAATGCACGACTGATCTACGAAATAGACCAGTACCTTGATTATGTAGAGGTTATCGAAAAGGAGGATTACACCACAACGAGATACAAATTCGGGGAGCCTGGTAATACAGTTGATAGGGAACTTCCAAGGGATATTTATTATTGGTTCATAGTACATCCCAAGATAACGGACGAGAACGTGTATTACATCCATCCTGATGACTCTGATTCAAACCATCCCACAGATCCCGCTGATGGGGGTAAATTCTGGCGTGATTATTTCTTCTACCATGCAGATGAGGCATATCCACTGGATAACAGCGGTGCACCGGATGACGGTGTAGACGACTATCCAGTTCCCGGGGTTCAGCCGCCTCTTCTAAAGGACCTTCTTGAAGGGGTAGAAGTGCTTTTCAACGGAACGACATGGCATGCACCAGGAGGGAACTACAGTTCGTTCCAATACACAGGCGAGGACAACATAAGGCCCTTCGACTACGGAGACCACGCGGTAATCCGCGTCAGCAACTGGGTTGGAAAAACCCTCATAATAAACCAGCCGGAGGTGAGCGACAGCGAACGACCGATCCAGCCTGTAAGAATCGCACATCACCACAACGGCAACTGCGGTGAGCTTCAGGATTTGACCACCGCGGCAGCAAGAACTGCCCTGATCCCTGCGGCAGGAGTTCTGCTTCTGGGCGAAGACCATGTATGGATCGAGTTCTATGAGAACGGTTGGCATCAGTGGGACAACTACTGGAGCGATGGAGGCAGCGTGATCGATAACTGGAACAATTACTGGGGCGGCTGGGGCCAAAGAGGGGGCTCGGGCATATTTAAACACGGCGGCGATGATGACACCTGGGAGGTAACGGATCACTATATTCCCGATGAGGATTTGAATTACGTGACAATCAAGGTCATGGATAACAATGGCGACCCTGTGGACGGAGCAAGAGTTCTTGTAATCAGCTACTGGCTTAAGGTTACGATATCAGGATATCAGGTGGAGATTCCCTTCCCCTGCATCTGGAACTACACGGATGCCAATGGAGAGACGCTTTTCAAGCTGGCAACCCAGACCAAGGATGGCGGCAACAAGAACTTCACTTTCAGGATCATAAGCAAGGTTGGCAGCACCGAGTCTGGCAAGATCGAGTTCGAGCACGGGCAGGACTATACCTTCTCCTTCTATCTTGAAGGCTCTGCGCCAAACCCTTCGCTCAACACGAATCAGCAGACGAATCCAAATCCTCCAGACCCAGAATTTAAATTGGGTGTTAGTTATCAGGTGAAAGCAGGAACCCAGCATCCTAGAAATCTGTTGACAGGCAACTATCATCCAGAGGAGATACCGCCTGAAAGGCTGCCTGATGTCACTGCAGATGATTTTTCAGGCATCCATGTCGACTCCTTCGTCACGACAAAGCAAGGATTCTTTGAGTTTATAAAGGGCTATACTTTCGATTCTTATGAATTAAAAGAGGAGTCGAACTCAAATGCCTTTGAATTCGACATTCCTGAGGAAGAGGAATGGTATTTTGTAATTTCAAACCTGGATTCTATCGAAACCACTATGGTAGTGGAATTAACTCTGGATGTGTACTATGATGCGCCACCGTACAGCGTTAAAATTACAGATCCTTACAATGGCTCTCTACTGAATATTGGGGGGATAATATCTGTCGAAGGCATAGTCACCAATGATAATGATTTGACGTCCCTAAAATTAAGCACAGATAACGGGAACAGTTGGGCCACCTTGAGCTGGATCGGAAATCATTGGAGTTACGCTTGGGATACAGGTTCTCTGAGTTCGGGAGCATATAGGATCGAGGTGGTCGCCACCTACGAATCATCCCAGGATTCCGATTCCATAGATATCAAGCTTTTAGACTTGGAACCACCCTCCGTCAACATCCTCACTCCATACGAATATTCCAAAATCAACATAGGCTCGACAGTTACTATATCCGGGAACGCTGCCGACAATTTTGATATAGTGTCGCTTCAGTTGAGCACAGACGGAAGGAACAACTGGGTGGACATATTACTCAATTTGCAGGATGGGATGTGGTCATACAATTGGATAACCACCGGGTTGCCTCCTGGTTATTACGTTATTCAGATTTATGCTTCCGACGGAACCAATCATAAATTGGCTTCCAGTTGGGAACGAGTCGAGTTATTGGATATGGAGCCCCCCTCTGTTTACATTTTGAATCCAACAGATGATTCGAAAATCAACATCGGGACGATGGTTACGATAACAGGTAACGCTATGGATAATATAGAGTTGGTGGATCTTCGATTGAGCATGGACGGAGGGGAAAATTGGATCGATGTTCTTCCGAGTTTGGAGGACGATGTATGGTCCTCTCAGTGGGATACCACTGGTGTACAACTTGGGAAGCGGACATTGATAGTAAATGCCTCGGACGGGAAACACTTCGCCATTCATTCTGTCGATGTCGAGTTGACTGATTCGGAAGGTCCATCCATCTCCATCACATTCCCGCAAGAAGGTTCTCAAGTTAATATCTGTGATATCATTACGATCTCAGGCAACGCGATAGATAACGTAGGGATTCAAGAACTGCAAATCAGGCTAGGCGGTGGCGGAAACGGAATTGATATACTTGGAATTGATATACTTCCAAGTTTGAAAAATGACCGATGGTCGTACGATTGGAATACAGAGGGACTTGCTCTTGGGACCTATACGATCCAAGTGGAAGCTTTTGACGGCGTCAATCAGGAAATCGAATACATTGAGTTCGAGCTGGCAGACTTGGAATCGCCTGAGGTTAATATTTCATATCCGAAAGACGACCATGAGTTCAATTGCGGTGAGGTAATAACGATTACTGGTACAGCGTCAGATAATTTTGGTATTGCAGAACTCAGAATCAGCACAGATGGCGGATTAACTTGGGCAGATATCCTCCCAAGCCTCGATAAACACAACTGGTCCTACAACTGGGACACAGAGGGGTTGATTGGTGACAGATACATCATCTTGGTGGAGGTTTCAGATATTATGGATCAGTTAGGGTCCGATACTGCGGAGATCAACCTTATAGATACAGAGAAACCTCTCCTTAAGATCACCTCTCCGGATAGGGATTCTGAATTCAATGTTGGGGACTTTATCACCATCAAAGGTACAGCCTCCGACAACGCTCGCATAATGGAACTCAGGATTAGTACGGATGAGGACGGTACGTGGATCAGCATTCTACCAAGTTTGGTAAATGGGCAATGGCAATATATCTGGGATACAACCGGTTTAGAACCTGGTATGTACAGAATAAGAATCAAGGTCTCTGATGGAACCTATGAGGCTGAAGATACGGTGACAGTTGTTCTTGTTAGTCTAGTAAAAGAGGAAGGGAGGGTGGGCATTTCCCCGATGTTGATATTATTGCTGACTTTAATTGTAACAGCAATAATCTCCGCATCAGTTTTGGGACTTATAATTTTCAAGAGGGGAAAAAAGGGAAAGGAAGTCGTGGTGTTTGAGGAGAAGTAATTATAGGATGTTTTTCATGCCTTCTTTTCCACACCTTTAAGATACAGCAAAAGCGAAGCTTCCTGCCTGCTGAAACCCTTGATCCGCTTCAGACTCATGACATCCCCCAGCTTTATGAGTTCGATGGTCAAAGGATTGCCCCTTGTCATGAGATGGATCTTCTTTAATGCGTCATCGTCGATGCTTGGGTTCCCAAGCAATCGCTTGGTTCCTTCCATGTCCAGCCCTTTTATCGTCAGTTCCGCGATCCTTTTCTTTCTCACATCCTTTTTGTCGTAGAACCTGCAGTAGAAGGGTGTCGTTTCCATTGCGGTTATTATGACATTGAATCCGTCCTTCTTTACGGCAAGGTCTGCAAGCCCAGAGAAGAAGTCGACCATGGCCTCGCTCACCTTGAAATAATTGTCAAAAGCAAGTATCACCTCTTTACCTCCCAGCCCTCTATCTATCATTCTCATCACAGCGCTTAGCTCAATTGACTTATCATCCTTTATATAATTCGTAAGATCCCTCTTCCCGAGTTTGGAAAGAAACTCTGATAAAGAAGCGAGAACATCCTTTTGTGAATCTTTCTCGGACAGCTGGTACCAGAAGATGTTTCTCTTGTCCTTGTACCCCTTTAAAATCTCCGCCATCAATGCGCTCTTTCCCACACCGATGCTCCCGTAGATGATTATGGTCCGGTGTCTGTCACCATCGAGCCAGTCGTGGATGGTTTTGAGCTCCTTCTCCCTGCCTATCAGCTTCTCTGGCCATGACATTTCACCTGATACGAAAGATGTTTTGGCTGCCTTTTTTTGGACCTCTTCAGCAACATGCAAAAGTTCTTTGACCTCGATCATATCCTCGTCGGACAGGCTTAGGCACAATCGAAGAGGCGAGAACTTCGCCTTAAGCTCTGAGTTCACCTCAGAAAGCTTCATCTTTACGACCTGGCCGTCCAGCTTTTTCAGGTAAATATCCCATCCCAAGATTCGCTCCTTCACATTCCTTGCAGACCACATACCCTCATCTGTGAGATAATACGTCTTCTGCCTTCTCGTCTTCCCCTCTATGTGAGTCGCCCTTTCAAAAACATAACCCAATTTTCTGAGCTTGGCCATGGCCCTAGGAACATGGTTCCACCTGATGTGCACGGCCTCTGCGATCCCTCTCTGGGTGATGTCCTGGGGAGCCTCTCTGCTGTCCTTGAACTTCAGATTTCCAAGGAGATGTAGCATTATTCTTTCATTGATGGTCAAGCGATGTTTTTCCCCGCTTTTTTTGCTGTCTATAGACATCACCGCAGAAGTCATTTCACTCCAATTTCTAAAATCACTTCGCATTATTTAATGATTGTTGCTCATATCGTTCCTGGATAGAACGCTGAAATCAGCAGAATGAATTGAAAGAATATCACGCCCACCCTCGTACCTGTTCTTATGTAGTTCCAAAACGCCTTTTCCGTCATCTGTCTGATGGTCAGGAACCAGGTTACGAACAACAGAACTGCGAACATGGTTGCACCAATTAGATAAACGGGATCATAATAAAGCGATGGAAGTATGTCCCATTTGAACAGGTACGGTGCAGGGTAGAGAACGGCAAAACCTATGTAAAACACAACAGCCAACTTCATGGATTTTTTCTGACCTATTCGCACTGCAACGGTTTTAAAGCCAGCCCTGATATCGCCTTCCACATCCTCTGCGCCCACGATGATCTCCCTGCCTATCTCCATGATGAATATGCTGATCGTCAGAGGGGCCATGGCTATTATGCCCTCCATTGGCTCCATGGCCACTCCCCCGTAGAAGGGTATGATGGCAACTCCGTAGGCCACCAGAATATGCCCCCATATATGCCATTCTTTCCCCCAATTGTTGTAGACTATACCTACAATTGTCAAAGATAGGGCGACAAGGCCAGCGGATATATTGATGTTGCCGTGATGAAAATCGATGAAAAAGGCAAGAACTGTTCCAAAAAACATCATGCCCAGACCGGCCCACTTCGCGGTTTTCGGCGAAATCGCACCGCTGGGAACCGGCTTCCACGGCCGATTGACCTTGTCCGATGCCAGGTCTGTATAATCGTTGTGTATCATGATACCGGTGTAAACCAAGGGCGCCCAGGCCATCAATGCCAACCAGAATGTAATTGGGTCAGGAGCGTTGTTGACATTCAACGCTCCCACCGCTGCGCCCAAGGCGCTGATGAACAGTATCGGTGGCCGAATGATTTTGACCCACGCCACGAGCTTGTTCATGAAAATCAGCCTTGAGATTTAAGACGAATTATCCTCGTTTTTCCCTGCCCTTCTTCTGCGACTCAGGGTACTTCTCTTTTATGTCCTCGATCCTTTCAACTATAATGTTTTTCAATTCCTCCCCAATGAACTTGCCAGAATGCTCGTCCACCTTTGCAGCTATTGCTATCTTTGATGCAAAGGTCCTGGCTATCTTCCCCCTATGCCAGTAAGGTGCCCTGTGAATAAATGGATGCTGAAATATGAGGCCGTGTTTTGGAGGTTTCGAGCCGTCTTTCAGGTGTCTGAACAACGCCTTCTCCGCGCCCAACAGCTGGATCGTACCTGAAGGGAGCTTTGACAGCCTGCTCAACCCTCCAGCCTTAGCGATGAGCCTGGCACCTATTATGGGTCCCACGAGATGCGATAGGTTCCTGGCGCTGTTCTCCATTTCATTTTTGATGTACTCTTCCAGGCCCTTTTTTCGCTCGTGAATTTCGTGAAGGGTTTTTGCAAGTTCTGACAGAGGTTTAAGATCCTTGTGACCTTTCGATTCCCCTTCGTGCTGCTCGATCACAAGGGATATGAGTTCCTCATCCTTGATCATCCTCCCTTTCTGGGGAAAATGCATGCCGTACCAATCGCGCAATCTCTCCGACAGCAGATTGGCGCTCTGTATTAGGTCATCCAAGGTGTTCACCGCTTGGGCTATGCTCTCATCCTTGCTCGCTCCTCCCTCGGTTTTTTGCCTTGCCAAAACCATCATGGCCTCATGCAGCAAATCGCTGGAGAAACCATGCTCCTCTGGATTTACATCGGGTGTGCTCTCCTCCATGAGCTCTCCGTCGAGCTTGGTAAGACGCTCATCCAGAACCAGAAACCGTTTCAGCCCTTGTGCCAGCAGTTTTTCCTCCTCCAAGATCTCGCCATTGGATATGGCGCTCAGGCGCATAGCGATCTCGTTTGCATCCTTCGGAAACAATTTCGATTCTTTGACGACATCGTCTTCATAAAGGAACACACCGAACCAAGTTGTGAACAGTATCATTCTATCCCTTTTTTCAACGAGAACAGATCGATTTATGTGTATGTTTCAGCCCTATATATTGATTTTCTATCAAATGGCTTGCTTAAACGAAGCTTCGGCAGTAACCGCACCACATCCTACCGTATTGAACTGACCAGACCAGCGCGGTCCCGCATCTTGGGCAGCGATTCTGGGATTGCGACTGAAACGGAGCCTGCTGCGTAGGTTGATATGTGGCTTGTTGCTGCTGAGTTGGAGCTTGTGTTGGCACCTCCCATTCGACTTGTTGCGACCGCGCCCAAGGAGAGTGCGCTGGACTTTGATAAGGTGGGGGTGGTCCGTAGTATTGGGGGGCTGCCGGCTGGGCAACGATTCCCAGTACTCTCAGAGCGTTGATCACCCTCTTACTGATGCCGAAAGAGCCGCCCAATGCATAGCGGAGTAGGAAAACGGATGGAATTCCAACGACGCAAATTGCAATGATGGCTAACAAAATGGTATTATCGATGGTAGTAGATAATGAAAATAATACCAATAACATATTCCACGCCATATGATTGCCAATAGCCAGGATTACAAACAGAAACGCTGGGCTTTGCTGAGCCAATTGCGGATCTTTATACGTTCTCTTACCGGCAATTATCGTATAGATCGCAATACCCCACCATGCCGAAAAGATTACATGTGTAAAGGGCAGAGATATCAATCTCCCGAAGGATACATCAGCAAATGGAAAGGCCAGAAAATATATCAGGTCCTCCATAAGCGCAAATCCTAAGCCTGTCACCGCACCAACCAAAGCTCCCTCTTTTCTGCTGCGTACGAATCGAGAAAAATAGAGCGCGATGAACAACATGGGCAAGAACTTGAACAGTTCCTCTGCTATAGGGGCCACAAGGCCAATGGTGACGATCATGCTGGTTATACTGGTCCCACCACCGAATGCAAGCGAATTAATCGGCATTGCCAGAACAGGCGCAAGAAACGCACCCACCAAGAAGGCGATGATGAGGAATGCAAAATGAGAGCTCTCCATTTTTTGAGGAAGAAGAATATCCGGGTCGGATGTTTGTGTTGGCGGAATCTGCGGCGGATATACTTGGGTCTGCTGAAATTGAACCTGAACCGGTGGAGGGGAGGGTGCATGGACCTCGGGTGAAGGCGGTGGAGGTCCATCTGCAGGAGGTTGATCCTCTTCAGAGGATACCGTAGAGTGCCTTTCAGGAGCTGGCTGTGTGGTAGATCTCGATAATTGGGTTACTGGCTGCCCGCATTTGGGACAAAATTTTCCTTCCACTGGGCTACCGCAATTTGAACAAATTTGCATTTTTTTTACTCCCCCCGAATTAGAGCATTACCTTATATTCATTTAATATTTTGGGTATTTCCCCCCTCGGTATCCATCCTTCAATTCCCTTATAATAACATATTAATCTACCCCAATTTCACATTTTCAAGCAGCCTCAACAAGGCCGACAGATCGTTCACCTCTATATGCTCCAGGCTGAGCAAACGCATGCCTAGAGAATCTGCTCCATGGCCCAGTTTCGCCAGCAGCCTCCCATTCTCCTTTAGAATCACGCATTTCTTGTTCTCTGCAAGGATGTCCGCGATTTCTTGTACCTGTGAAAGATAATTGGACAATTCCGTTCGCTTCGCCCTGAACGCTCCAACGAACCCCAAAAGGATGGAACCTCTATTTTGGATATGCTCGGCAGTGTGCATCCTAAGTCGGAGATTCTTTTTAATGAAAGGCGATATAAATTCCACGGCTGAGGGATGCTTGATATCGATGATGGCTGTATTGGATGTTATATGCACGCCTATCATATCGTGCTCCTGCGATAGTACGCACTGAACCGAGCCGTCCTTTACAAGGTTCCACATTCCTACGAGGCGTTCAAATTCCTTCATTGTTCGCCTTTCTCCTGCTTTATCAGGGTTATGCCCAAGGCGATGTCTCCATTGATGGTCAGGTTCTCGAATTTCAACCTGATCTCGGTTTGCTTGTTCTCTATAAGTTTCAACACTTCTTCCATGGACGGGAGTTTCTCGTAGACCCTTCCAAGGGTTTCCAAGGCACCCATGGCCTTATCTTCGATTTTCTTTCTGGTACTCATATTCCTCACCGGGCTGATAAAGGGGATAGTAGTATTTAAATTTAGATTAAAGGCTTTAGAAACCGCTTTATAATAAGTATGGCATTACACCCAAAATAGAGAATGTCAACATAATGGATTTACACACTATTGATTTATGGACCACAGGGCGGGAGGCGGGGGCAAGGTGTCCTGAGGCTTAAGAGGCTGGTAATTGGAAACATAACCGAAGGACAAAGTGCTCCGTGAATCACCATAAGAAAATGAAGAGGAGCACGCCGGTGGGAAAAAGGGATTCGTAATGAGGGGGCAGGGCCGTGGGTAATATGGGTGAATGGAGGGGGTAAGGGGGGACAAGTTGACATCCTTCCCAAGACGTTGGTTAAATATCTTTAGTGGCGATGGAGATGAAGATAGAACTGTTCTATACCCCGATGTGTCCAGTATGTCCTGGTGCGAAAAAACTCGTGAAAAAGGTGTTGAAGAGGTACCCTCAAGTGGAATACGAAGAAGTGAACGCTTTCGAGAATCAGGACAGGGTAATGGAGCTGGGATTCCAGTCAGTGCCTGCCATAGTGATCGACGGCAAATTATGGCAAACGGGCATGCCAGACAAGAAGGCAATGAAAAAGGAGATAGAGCGTAACTTGGGTTAATTCGAGTGTCGAGAGTTCAGGAAGGTGGTGCATCATGAAAAATATCTACTTTGCATCGGCTAGATCTGTAAACTTCAGCTATCAGACATCCATGGTGGCGAAGCTGGAGAACATGCTAAAAAAGATAGAGCTGTCCAGGTATATCGAAAAGGGGGATTATGTTGCCATAAAAACCCATTTCGGCTCCGAGGGTGGGCATCGAATCGTCAGGCCTATATTTCTGAGAAAGGTCGTGGAGGCAGTTCAGGCTGCGGGAGGCAAACCCTTTGTCACAGATACCGTAAGGTTAAAAGGTCTGGATTATCTGGAAATCGCCAACATGGAGGGCATCAACCCTCTCTCAGTTGGCTGTCCTGTTGTTTTAGCAGATGGAATTTTTGGAAGGAATTGCATAAAGGTCAAGGCGGGAAAGATACTGGGAGAAATCGGCGTTGCATCCGAATTATATGATGCAGACGCAATGGTGGTTGTAACGCACTGCAAAGGACATATCCAGGCCGGTTACGGCGGAGCCATCAAGAACCTGGCAATGGGGGCGGTATCTGACAAGAACCGGGAAGGGAAATCCGAGAGAGCGAAGATCCATGCCATAGACACTCAGCTGGAATGGGATGAAGAGAAATGCGAGTTATGCGGCGATTGCGTGGAAATCTGCGACCATGATGCACTGGTCATGAGCGACAAGATAGAAATAGACCAATTTTTATGCCACAAATGCAGAAGATGTGTGGAGGTCTGCAAGAACGACGCGCTCATACTTCCAATCATGGAGGACGAGTTCCAGATGGCGATGGCCGAGGCTGCGAAGGCGGCTTTGGACACTTTCAAGAAGGGAAAGGTTGTTTACATAAACTTCATAATGGAGGTCATGCCCCACTGCGACTGTCATCCCCACAGCGATGTGCCTGTGATAAACGACCAGGGCATACTAGTTGGCGACGATATCGTTGCCATAGACAAGGCCTCTTTGGACATGATAGAGAACGCTGCGAGACTGCCTGATTCCAAGGCTGAAAATATCGAAAAAGGCGTGGGCCTCTTCAAGGGATTGACGGGTAGGGATCCCTATGTTCATGTTGATCATGGGGAAAAGCTGGGCTTGGGTGAAATGGATTATAAGATTGTTAGGATGGAGTGAAGGACGCTTTTATTTTCCTTATGATTTTGCTAGACAGAACGCCACACCCTGTTCCTACAAAATCTACATCCAGAGAAATTCTACACTCCCACCTATACCATGCTCCGAATCAAGTTCTTGGCTCCCCCCTCCTGCACTCTATTCGAATACGCTTGGAGAACTGCGGGTTTTTAAGGCTATACTCCACCTTCCGTCTCAACGCTTTTTTGTTTCAGAACCTCTACCAAAAATTCCTTTGGACTTTTAAAATTTACAATTTCTTTGACAGTATCTTGAGTTAGTTTTCGATTAGTAGTTATGAAGTAGTCGCAATTCCCTGCCAGATAGCTACAGATATGAGGCACATCATCAGTATCTGAAACCTTATCCCTCAATTTGTCTAGAAATAATCCCCACTCAAGTTTATGAACAAATTCTCTGACTGGGATGGATATCAAATAACTCCTAACGCTGCCAGCGAAATTTCTACCTTTATGTTGCTTAAACCATGTTAAAACCTCATCATACAAGTAATCACTTTGGATGACTTTGATTCCTCCCTTGGTAATTTCTTTTAAAATTCTTGAACTATTAGTATCTGGATACAAAAGGCCGATAATGTAAATATTGGTATCAAGGTAGATGTTCAGCATAGTCTTCCCACAGTTGCTGTCTGATATCCTTGATCTCCTTCTGCAATTTATTCAACTTCTTCTTGCTCATCGTTTTATCTTCGCTAAGCTTATCATGGAATTCCCTGAGAATCATTTCGTTTATCACTTTCTTTACAGCGAACCTTATGAATTCACTCCTGCTCTTGAACTCGCCCAATTCCACGAAGTGATCCACCATCATGGAGTCTTTTGGGGGAAGCCTGATACTCGTAACCTCGGTGGACATTCGATCACCTGTAATACATAGTGACTACATATTATAACTATCTTTCCACTCGGAGTGCACCCCGCATAATGGACACTATGATTAGCTAATAAGCCTTTTTCTCAATCCAGCACAGCCTCGAAATCATCCAGACCTCTTTCAAACCTCTCTATCTTCGTCTTAATTTCCTTTGATACCGGTGAAGCGAAGGTCAATCCCTCTTTCGCCTGAATCGTGCCGTCCACGATGGTGCTCTTCAGCATCTCCACGTTTTTTGCCTTCACGCTTCCGCGAATATGGGTGTTGGCGCCTATCCTCATGTTTCCCTTGCATGAGATGTTGCCGCTGATACTTGAATCGCTGCCGATATCCACGTCCTTACCCGCTCCAATGGACCCGTGAAATTTTGTATTGTTCCCTATCTTCACCTTGCCTGAGACAAAATAATTGCCCAATACCCTGCACTTCTCGCCGATCCGGCAGTCTCCCTTTATCGTGGCCCTTTGTAAAGAGATTTCAGAGTCATTTGGTATGAACATGAAGTTGTCAGAAATCAGAAATTCCTTGTCCTCCTCTTCCAGCTCCTCAAGGATCATCTCGACCTCCTGGCTCCTTCCCTGTTTCAGCAGCTCCAAAATATACAGGAAGATGTAAATTGCCAGGGAGATCGGGCTTCTGATGTTGATCCACCCTTTTGCCTCGAACTTTCCCACCTCGGCAGAATCGCTGAGGTCCAAATCCTTGCCAACAGAAAGCTTCCCCTTGACCTTGACCTTGTCCGCAAGGTAAACATCCTTCTCGCTTGTGACATCCCCCTCAACCTGGGACCACATGTCTACGCGAACGTCATCCTTGGAAACAATGCACCCCTTAATTCTGGCATTCTCTCCAACGAAAACCCTGCCGTCTGTTATCACACCCAAGCCGAAATTCGCCCTGTCGCCAATAACGACATCACCGCTGGTTACAACGTTGTGCTCCTCGAACTTGGCTTCACTGGGAATGACTAGCGTCTTCTTGTCGAATACCATTTCATCCCATCCTTTTCCCATCCGGATTAGAAAAGGGGTTTTATCGGCCAGGTATATTGATTTGAAGGGTTATGAATTTTTTGGAAAATCTCGTGGCGGAGAACACTGAGGGATTTAATCTGAATATAGTGGGTGATCCAGGGGGGAAGGGGGCGGAGATCGGGGCTTTAACTAGCAAAAAATCATTTAACTGCTAATGTATTTCAAGAAGATGATCCAAATCGACGGCTCCCACGGAGAAGGCGGTGGCCAGATACTGCGCACAGCGATTTCCCTTTCTTCTTTGACCAAGAAACCGGTTCGAATTTTCAATATCAGAGCCAACAGGCCCAATCCTGGTTTGAACTACCAGCATGTCATTGCAATTCAATCTGTTGCTGAGCTCTGCAGTGCTGAGGTGAAGGGATTGAGCAAGGGCTCAAAAGATGTAGAATTCCATCCCCAGGAAATCAAAGGAGGAAAATTCCACTTCGACATTCTAACTGCTGGCAGCACGACCTTGGTTTTGCAGGCCTGCGTGCTCCCGAGTTTGTTTTCGTCTGAAAAGACAGAACTCACGATAACAGGAGGCACCGATGTGAAATGGTCCCCTCCAATAGACTATTTCAGATTCGTATTCGCCCCAATTCTGCATAAGATGGGTGCTGAGATGAACGTCATAATAAGAAGAAGGGGTCATTATCCAAAGGGAGGCGGCGAGGTGGTTTGCAGTGTGAAACCTGTTCAAAAACTTCTTTCATTGGTTCTCGAGAATAGAGGTGAGCTGAAAACCGTAAAGGGGATCGCCCATGTTTCGAACCTGCCGAACAAGATCGCCAATAGAATGAAGCATGCCGCACTTTTAAAACTCGTGGATTTCAGTGATGTGCACATCTCCGAGGAGCATTATCCCCAGGGTCAGGACCCCTCGTTTGGGGCTGGGGCTGGCATCGTACTTTGGGCCAATTACGAGAACACGGTTATAGGTGCGAACGGATTGGGGGAGAAAGGCGTACCTGCAGAGAAAGTCGCACAGAACGCGGTTGAAGGGCTTTTAAAGGAGATGAACTCAAAGACGACATTGGATATTCATGCTGCAGATCAATTTTTACCTTACATAGCCTTAGCAGATGGGGAAAGCGTATTCCTAACCAGGGAATTGACGAATCATGCAAAAACGAATATATGGTTGATCGAGCAGTTCTTGGATGTGAAGTTCGAGGTTGAGAAGAAGGATGGGTTGATGGAGGTTAGGGTGAGGGGTGTTGGGTAACCCCATCTTGTTTAACTGGGATTCTATGGGCATAGTCCTGTAAAGTTTTTGGGCCATTCTCAAGAACCTCAAGGTTCAATAAAACACGATCTAATTCAAATTCGGCTGGGTTTACCTTCCAGGTAGGTATCTTCTTAAGTTCCATGATTAATGGTAATCACTTGTCGATAT
>CBDUXN010000073.1:0-15647 GCA_965371185.1 uncultured Thermoplasmata archaeon | reverse complement strand
CATTGATTGTGACGTAGTAAGTTACTCTCGCTGTGCTTTCAGATGGAAGGTTTATCGTTTAGTTATAATAGTCGCCATCTTTAACCAGATCATATAGTATTCCATCGATGTTGATTCTGTAGTATGTTATACCGATATTATCAGTGGCCATGACGCTTATCAGCACGGATTCGCCTGTGGTACCAGCTGTTGGTTGTGAAACCCAGCTAATCTCAGGGGCTTCCGAATCAGGGAGCGAAACCGTTATCACGGTATCTGCTGTAGCATTTGGATTGTTTGCGCTGTCATTGAATGTAATACTGTAAGTGATGCTAGCTGTACTACCGGGCGGAATATTAATTGTATAATTGTAATAATCACCGTCCATAACCATATCATATAGAGTACCATCGATGTTGATCTGGTAGTACGTTATACCGATATTGTCCGAGGCCATGAGGCTAACCAGCACAGTGTCACCAGCTATGCCGGCAGCGGGCTGTAAAATCCAGCTGTATATAGGCTCGTCGTCGTCAATGACGGTTATCACGGTGTCTGCTGTAATATTGGGATTGTTCGAACTGTCGTTAAAAGTAATATTGTATGTAATGCTCGCTGTACTGTCGAGTGGAATATCAATTGTATAATTGTAATAGTCACCATCCTTCACCATGTCATAAAGCACGCCATCGATGTTGATCTTGTCGTATGTAATACCAATATTGTCAGTGGCCAAGAGGCTGATCACAACGGATTCACCTGTGGTACCGGTTATGGGTTGTGAAACCCAGGCGTATGTGGGTGGTTCGTTTTCAGTTACGGTTATCACCGTGGGCGCTGTGGTATTTGGATTGTTGGCGCTGTCATTTAACATAACTGTGTATGTGATGTCTGCTATACTGTCTGTAGGGATATCTATCGTATAATTATAATAATCACCGTCCTTAGTCATGTCATATAGTGTGCCGTCGATGTCTATCTGGTAGTATGTAATGCCAATATTATCAGTTGCTAGGAGGCTAACATTCACAGAATCGCCAATCATAGCTGTTGTGGGTTGTAAATTCCATATGAAAGTGGGCTCGTCGTTGTCGGTTACAGTTAATACGGTATCGGTTGTAGCATTTGGATTGTCCGCATTGTCGTTAAATATAATATTATATGTGATGCTCGCTGTGCTGTCGGGTGGAACGTTAATTGTGTAATTGTAGTAATCGCCGTCCTTTATCAGGTCATAAAGGGTTCCGCTTACATTGATCTTGTAGTATATAATACCAATATTGTCTGTGGCTATGATGCTGACCTGTTCGGATTCACCAGTGGTACCTGATGTAGGCTGTAAATTCCAGATGAAAGTGGGCTCATCGTTGTCTGTGACGGTTATCATCGTGGGCATTGTGCTGTTAGGATTGTTGGCGCTGTCATTTAATATAACAGAGTAAGTGATGCTGGCAATGCTGTCAGAGGGAATGTTGATTGTGAAGTTATAATAGTCGCCGTCCTTGACCATGTCATAAAGCATGCCGTCGATGTTAATCATATAGTATGTGATATCGATATTGTCAGTGGCCAGGACGCTTACCAACACTGATTCGCCGGTGGTGCCGGTTATGGGCTGTAAAACCCAGTTAATAGTGGGTTTATCGTTATCAGTGATCGGTGCAGTGGTGGGTGTTGTGTTCACCCAGGAACCACCAGCATCCTGTGCATCGAAGTAGTATTCAATGAACCCTACATAGTCTGTGGGCAGGATTTCGGTGAGCCAGTATGGTCCTGTGCCGGTCATTGTCAGGTTCGTGTATGGGCCTACTCCATCAAAGCGGAAGTTGACATGAACACTGTTGATCCCCATATTATCACTGGCACTGATTTCGAAATAGAACGGATCACCTGTCGTGCCTGCTGTATCCGAGTTATCGGAGAATAGGATTGGCGGAACATTATCAGTAAGGGTTATAATGACCAATCGTGTTTGGTTCATGGTAGGATTCGGAGCTGCAACGCCAAAGGCTCCCGATTTGGTAGCATTTGCTGTGTAGTCGTTGAAGTTTTTAATGATACCGGTAATATTCTCCTGGTATTCCCTGCAGATTATGTAGAAGGCCTGTCCATTTGCATTCGTGGTGCTGTTGAATATTTCGGTTCCGTCCACATCGGCAACCGCGACAATTGCACCGGGGATGGGTAAGGGAACCTGGCTCTGGACGAGAACGTTCATGAACCACCCGACTTCCAGCAGGGAATCGAAATCCTCGAAAAATACACTTGAATTGTCGAAGGTGGAGTTCACCATGAAGAGGTACGAATCAGAATAAAGACTGATGTCCATGAAGGCACAGTTCACAAGGGTGCTGTTGATCATATAGTGGATAGCGGAGTTGTTGGTGAATATACCGTAATCGACAGTATCGATTGTCACCATCTCGCCATATGCACTGGTGATATTGATGAGAAGGAGGCCAATGGAACCGGCCGAGCCGTCGTGTATGTTGGTGTTTGAGATGAAGAACATAGGCTGTGCTGCACTTGCATTTGGATCCTGCCAATCGAAAACCACACCAAATAGGCCGGCATCGAAATCGTTTCCATCGAGAATTACATCACCCCAGACCTGTGTTGCACCCGGGTCGTTATGGCTTGGGGTTTTTATCGTTGTGTAGTTGAAAGCGCTGATGGTTGCCTCCACCCAGTTGCCAAAAACCTGAAGGCCCGGAAGGTTTGCAGTTGAAGTATGGTAAAGGTCTCCACATTCTTCATATTGGATGTCAATTCCGATTGTAAGAGCACTGATTACATTGTTTGATATCATAATGTCCTCGAAACTAAGATAGCTGTTGTTGAAGATTTCATAGTAAACATTGAAGAAATAGATGTATATTCCCTTTTCACCAGCGATCATATCGTTACCATCAATCTGGATTATCCCTGCGTATGCTGTGCAATTATCATGAGTCCTCTGCCCATAATACAATGCAGAGAAATTGATAGCATTCATTCCTGATGTGATGTTGTTTGCATTCATCTGAATCTGGCCGAAGACAACCGAGGCATTTCCATAGAG
The DNA here is from genome assembly GCA_965371185.1 of uncultured Thermoplasmata archaeon. Classification (GTDB taxonomy): domain Archaea; phylum Thermoplasmatota; class Thermoplasmata. The sequence goes on along the minus strand of CBDUXN010000073.1, from coordinate 12,607 downwards.
TTCTGCGAGAAAATACCTACATCTCAGGTGCAATCCCTCACCGTTTGCGTTAATCTCGTTATTGTTGATTTCGATATTACCGAAATAGGCACTCGCATTGGAACGCAAATACCTGCCGATGAAATGAAAATTATTGATATAAATCCCGTCACCATTAGATTTAATTATATTATCTGTGAACAGGAAGTCACCGAATACAGCTATGGAATCATTATTTAACTGATAACCAAGATCGTAAATACTAAAGATGTAAATTCCATCGTCTCCCGAATCAATGATATTATGGCGTATTTCAAAGTTGTCCCACTGGAAATATGAATGATCACGGTTGTAGGCTCCGTTATCTGCGAAATAGTCATAGTATATCCCATAACCACCAGATGTGATATTATTGTGGTTGACCTGAAGATGTCCAAAAATAGCACTGGAGTAATCATACATATTATTACCACAATCATTTAACGTATCATCTAGGTAAATACCATGGTTGGTTGAACTTATGTTGTTTAGATTGAACTCAAAATTACCGAATGTGGCCATTGAGTATCCGTACATGGTTCTGGCAATATATTCAAAGTCGCCGTTGTATATGCCATAATTCCCGGCTACAATCGTGTTGTCGTTGAATAAAAAGTCACCAAAGGATGCATTTGCATAATCATTTAAGTCGTAGGCAACGTCCACGATTCGATAAATCCGAATGCCATCACCCGAAGCATTGATTGTATTGGCGCAAATCTCTATGTTACCCATTTCGAAGCTCGAACCATTATACATCTCATGGCCGAGATATTGTGCAAAGAAATATGTTCCATTCAATCCGGCGGTTATGTTGTTGTCATTGAATTGAGTAATGCCGAAGGTAGCCGTGCTATTTCCATGTAGCTGAGATCCGCAGTGTTGGTATCTGAAATATATTCCTTGACCGCCTGCGGTTATTTCGTTGTTGGTTATCCCGACATTGCCGATAAAGGCGCTGGCATTGGAATACAAATACCTCCCGATGTACCAAAAATTATTGACATAAATCCCGTCACCATTAGCATTAATAATATTATCGGTGAACAGGAAGTCACCGAAAACAGCTATGGAATCATTGTACATGAAATACGCAAGATCGTAAATACTATTGGCGTAAATTCCATCGTCTCCAGAGTCAATGATGTTATGGCATATCTCGAAGTTGTCCATTTGGAAATATGTATGATCATGTATGTAGGTTGCGGTATCAGCGAAATAGTCATAGTATATCCCACGACCGCCAGATGTGATATTGTTGTGGTTGGTCTGCAGATGTCCAAAGATGGCGCTAGAGTAATTATACATATTACGCCCACAATCATTTAACACATCGTCTAGGAAAATACCATGGTTGGTTGAACTTATATTGTTTAGATTGAACTCAAAATTGCCGAATGAAGCCATTGAATTTCCATATGTGTAACGAGCAAAATATTCTAACCAGAGGGTGTGTATGCCATAATTCCCAGATACGATCACATTATTGTTGAATAAAAAGTTGCCAAATGTGGTTATTGAGTTTCCATAGATGTCATGAGCAAGATAGCTCATATCTCGGACGTATATGCCATTATTACCAGCTTCGATCAAGTTATCTTTGAATAAGAAGTGGCCAAAGGATGCGTTTGAATTATCATTTAAGTAGCGAGCCAAATACCGCATTCTATAAATCGCAATGCCGTCATTCGAAGCATTGATCGTGTTGTGGCTGAAGGAGACATCCCCCATTACGAAGGAGGCACTGTCGTTCAGCCAATAACCCCAGTAACCTATGATATCTATGCTAGGCCAGGGGCCCCCCTGAAGAATCCCGTCCTGTGTAGCATTGATGACATTTTCATCCACATAAAGGCCGCCCCAAGTGAACATGGCATTTCCGGACATATTGTATCCAAAGTTCCTTAACTCGCGGATCTCGATTCCGCGGAAGCCGGTGAGAGTATTTTCTAAAATCCGGAATGCACCCACATCCACAGTTGAATCACCTGTTACAATGCGGCCTACATTCCTAAGTGTGATATTGATGCCGGCACGATCCGAATCTATGGTATTGTTGAAAATCTCGAGCATGCCTATTGTAACGCTTGAGTTCGTATAGATTTCAGAGCCCCACTGCTGGCAATTATCGGCTAGATAGATGCCGCTCCAGACTGCAGTGATCTGGTTGTCATTGAGGAGAAAATCGCCTATGGTGACAGAACAGATACCGTCCATTTGGTATCCCCACCTGGCAAAATGATAGAGGGCCATGCCTCCGTATCCGGCCTGAATGTTGTTGCGGCAGAACTCCAGGTTGCCCATGATAAAAGAGGTGTTGTCGTGCATATCATATCCATGCCTTTCTTGTTCGTTCTGTGCTAGGCCATCGGCACCAGCATTGATTGTGTTGTCATTAAACTCCACATCTCCCATGAGGAAGGCGGCGTTGCCGTACATATAGGAACCCCAATAATCGAAGTCCTCAAGGTACGTACCATCCGATCCAGAGACGATCCAGTTCCGGTTGAACTCGATATCCCCCATAATGTAGGTGGAGTTGTCATACATGTAGTTTCCATGCCTCTCCATTCCATAATGTTCGATACCGCCAGCCCCCGCGGTGATGTTGTTATCATTAAACGTGACATTGCCCATACGGAAGGATGAACTGCCGGACATGTAGCAGCCCCAATAAGAGAAACCATCTAATTCCATTCCAATCCAACCCGTAGCGTTAATGCGGTTTCTATCAAATGAGATTTCACCCATCTCGAAGGTCGAATCATCGTTCATATAGTTGCCAAAATTGGAGAGCTCATTTAGAACTATGCCACTAAATGTTGCGTTTATTACATTGTCATTGAACAGAACGCTTCCCATGGTGAAGGACGAGGAGCCGTTCATGTAGTTCCCCCAGTAATTTAGCCATTCCATCCAAATCCCCCAGTTTCCTGCCGTGATATCGTTGCGACTGAAGGATACATCGCCCATGGTAAACGAGGCACTGTCGTTCATATCATAACCCCAGTAACCCAACATATTAAAATTTGGCCAGGCACCCTGATCCTGAAAGATACCATCATTTGTTACATTGATGACATTGTCGTCCACATAGAGTCCCCCCCATGTGAACTGGGCAAAACCATCCAAATCGTATCCAAGATACATGATGCGCGAAATATTGATACCGCGATAAGCGTCAATGGTATTCCAAATTACATTTAAAGCACCGAGCTGCACCTGGGTGTCATCGGACAGGTTGAAGCCAATGTTTTCAAGGTTGATTGAGATTCCGTCCTTTCCGGCTGTTATGTTGTTGGAGTCGATTGTCATGTCGCCAATGGAAACGAATGCGACTCCGCTCAGATCCCGGCCCATGTCCATGAGGTCAACGTTGATACCGCCGCCCTGACAAGTGAGTTCGTTGTCGTGGATGTAGAAACCTCCGGCCGTGATGTGGATGCCGTAATATAATCCATCGTTGATTATGCTCAGACCGGTAATCTCCACGCCTTCCGCTGTGATGTTCGCTGCATTGTTGCCCAGCCCAGTAGCGTCAAGGGTGGTTGTGGCGGAACTGTTTCCAATTATAACCACAGGTTTATCAATTGTGATGTTCTCGTTGTAGGTTCCGTCCCATACATAAACAGTTTCCCCGGGGATCGCATTGTTAACACCCTCCTGGATGGTAAGATAGTCGCCGCCGCCTGCCTGATCCACAATGACCACGGCCTGTGCATTGGTGCTTAAGAAGAGCATCACAATCGCCATGAATACTATGGCCAGTCCGTATACAAGCACATATTTAACAATCCTGCTATTTTTCCATTGGAATTCCATAATATCCCTCTCTCCTTATTCCTTGGGTTTTCCCAAAGGTCAAGAGGGGATTGTTTTTTTGTTATATAGGTATAATGGTTCGGTGGAGTAGATGGCATAAGTACTCACATGATAGGCACCACTTTTCCATAACAAATCAAAAGATTTATATAAAGGTAGTGCCTAACAGACCATCATGGTATTTCACAGGGTAAAGAAAATCAAAGGGCACTCCTACAATTATCTTATAGAGAGTTATAAGTTTGAAGGAAAGGTCCATCAAATCCAGAAATACCTCAGCCCGGGAAGGATGAAAAGAGTCGATATCGAGGCGGCGAAGGCTGAAAACAGGAACCTGCTCCGCAATGAGGTCATCAAGAAAAAAGTCACTCTTTCGGCATCGGGATACGAGTCCACATTATTTACATCGAGACAATTGGAGCGATTGGAGCTCATACGGTATGCATTCAGGGAATTCAAGAGGAGGTTGCATCCCAATGAGATGGAGAGGCTGGAGAGGGAATTCGATATAGGTTATGTATATTCCACCACCTCCATGGAGGGGAACACATGCACCCTTGGTGAGGTTACGCGAATCCTCGAAAACAATCTCACTCCCAAGGGCAGATCCCTGAGGGAGGTGTATGAAATCAGGAACTTCGAGGAGGTTCTGAAGTTCCGGAAGAGGTACAGGGGCACTCTTTCAAAGAATTTCATGCTGAAACTTCACAAGCTGATCATGAAGGATATAGATCTGTATACTCTCGGAACCTTTCGAAGGATAGAAGTGGCTATACTCGGGAGTGAAACGACTCCCGTGCCAGCCATCTTCGTGGAGGAGGAAATGGATGGATTGCTCGAATGGTACCATGAAAAGAAGGGCGAGATGCATCCTGTGGAGCTGGCAACCAGATCCCACGTGAGGTTCGAGGCGATCCACCCCTTTACCGATGGCAATGGAAGGGTCGGGAGGGAGATCTTCAATTTCATGGTAACGAGACAGGGCTTCCCGGCGTTCAATTTCCATGTCAAAAAGAGGGACGAATATCTCGATGGCTTGGAGATGGCACAGAAGGGGGACCTGTCTCTTATCTTGGGATACATTCTGGACAATTTCGTGGAACAGATTAGGACCAGACTCGGGGACAGCCCCATGAAGGACATCTTCGATGAAAGTAAAAGGTCTTGATACTTTTAATCGCTGACAATTAAACATATATGTAAGTTAAACAATACGGAAGACAGGGGTAATGACTATGGACTGGGGAATGAAGAATAGATTATCAAGAATCATAAAACCCGACACCGGGCACTGTGTCATGCTGGCAGTTGACCACGGATATTTTGGAAACATTCCAGGTCAATTGAAGAGCTTCGAGAACCTTAAGCCTTTGTTCGAACATGCAGACGCCCTCATGCTGACCCGAGGTATGCTCAGGGACTGCGTTCCTCCTGAACTCGAAAAGCCCATCGTTTTAAGGGTTTCGGCTGGGGCGAGCATGCTCAAGGAGCTGTCGAACGAAGATATCAATGTCAACGTCGAAGATATGCTGAGGCTGAATGTCTCTGCCATCACGTGTTCGATCTTTGTCGGTGGGGAATATGAAAAGGAAACTTTAATGAACCTTTCCAAGCTGGTGAACTTCGGACACACCTATGGAATTCCCACTTTGGCGGTTACAGCAGTGGGTAGGGAGATGGTTAGGGATGCACGATTCCTAGGAATGGCCAGCAGGATGGCCGCTGAGATGGGGGCAACCTTTGTCAAGACCTACTTCTGTGAAGATTTCGAGAAGGTCGTTGAAATCTGCCCTGTTCCAATCGTAATCGCCGGGGGAAAGAAAATCCCGGAGAAGGATGCGCTTACCATGGCTTCAAACGCGATTCAGGCCGGAGCAACTGGAGTGGACATGGGAAGGAACATCTTCCAGTCCGAAGCACCGATGGCCATGATCCAGGCAGTTAGGGAAGTGGTGCATAAAAACGCTACGCCTGATGAGGCTTATGAGCTGTATAATCAACTAAAAAGCGGCGAGGAATAGCCCTTTTCAACCTTTTAAGAGGCTCTTATCAATACTGATGGAAGGTGAACGTTTGCGTGTTGCGATGTACTACAACAACGAGGATGTCAGACTGGAGGAGATACCGAAACCAGATATCGAGAAGGGCGAGGTTTTAATTAGGGTTCATGCGAGCGGCATCTGCGGCAGCGATGTGATGTTCTGGTATCGCAAGGATAAGGTGCCCTTGGTGCTGGGCCATGAGATCGCCGGAGAAATCTCTGAGATTGGCGATGGTGTGGAAAAATTCAAGGTGGGGGATAGGGTGGTGGCGACACACCATGTACCATGCAATACATGCCATTACTGCCAGATGGGACACCATACAGCCTGTGAAACCCTTCAAAAGCGTACACATTTCTACCCGGGCGGTTTTGCAGAATATGTCAGAATTCCGGCTATCAACGTTGATAGAGGAGTTTTTCGAATTCAAGACGGAGTGAGCTTTGAAGAGGCGACTTTCACCGAGCCTCTGGCATGTGTTTTAAGGGGGCAAAAGAAGGTGAATCTGCAACCCGCGCAGAGTGTGTTCGTAGTTGGTTGCGGAATCTCTGGGCTGCTTCATATCAACCTTGCTTCAGGACTTGGAGCAGGCCGAGTGATAGCCGCAGACACCATAGAATACAGGATGAAGGCTGCGGAACGCCTTGGTGCAGAGACGGTGCTCACATATGATGAGGATCTACCAGAAAAACTGCGCGAGGCAAACGAGGGTATGTTGGCGGATCTCGTGATCATTTGCAGGGGGGCGTTCATTCCCCAGGCATTAAAGTCCGTGGATAAGGGAGGAACCGTGCTGTTCTTTGCTGGAGCAAGGGAAGATGACAGAATCCCCCTCACAGTCAACGAACTGTTCTGGCGCACGGAGGTGACGCTATCCACTTCCTATGCTGGTGGCCCCGATGATTGCCTCGATGCCTTGGGGCTGATTCGTGCGGGCAGGGTGAACGTTAAGGACATGATAACCCACAGGTTCGGGCTGGCTGATGCTGTAAAAGGGTTTTACATAGTTAGCCATCCCTGGGAGCATGAGTCGATCAAGGTTATTGTCGAACCTCAAAAATAGGGCAGATGGAAGTGTACCGAACATATCTGAGATATGTTTTTATTGCACAACCTCGTTCATGAGGGCATGGACCTCAAGCGCATCGTATCCGAGATAAGGAACTATCCAGGAGTGACCAGAAAGAAGGTTATTTCGGATATTGTGAGGTTTTTTCCCGTCCCCAAGAGCGGCAATGTTATAGCATATCTGGGTGAAGATGCCGCAGTGCTTGAGCATGGTGAAGATGCCCTTCTTCTGGCCGCGGACGGCATAATGGAAGATCTGATGGAAAAAAACGCGTTCTGGGCGGGTTACTGCTCTGTGCTCGTGAACGTTAACGATATCGCGGGCATGGGCGGCACTCCCCTGGCCATGGTCAGCGTTGTCTCCATGAGAAAGGGAGAGACGCTCCATTCGGTTTTCCAGGGAATGCAAAAAGGGATCGAGAAATTCGGCGTTCCTATGGTGGGGGGCCATACCCATCCGGATTGCGATTACAATGCAATAGACGTTGCCATACTTGGATCTGTTAGAAAGGAAGAGGTGGTCCTCAGCAGCACGGCTGAAAAAGGAGATGACATCATTTTCGCCATGGATGTGGACGGTAAATTCACCCCGAATATTCCCTATTCCTGGGACAGCACGGGCTTCAAGGAGCCTGAGAGGGTTCAGAAGCAGATAGGTGTGATGAACTCCTTGGCAGGGAAAAAGCTGTTGACAGGTGGAAAGGATATAAGCAATCCCGGCTGTCTCGGCACTCTGGGAATGCTCTTAGAAACCAGTAAAAAAGGCGGTGAAGTTGATCTTCGAAGCATCCCAATGCCCGAGGATGTGGACTTTCTTCAGTGGCTGAAGGCCTATCAGGGCTGCGGTTTTGTAGTAACCTGCAAAACCGAGGATTCCAACGAGGTTTTAAGGCTCTATAAAAGCGTGGATTTGAGTGCCGCTGTGGTGGGTTCTGTCACCGATAATAACCAGCTTAGGATCACTGATGGCAAAGATTACGAGGTCCTATTCGATTTTAACATAGAGATAATTACGGGGTGTAAATAGCGAATCCGGATGCTATCGCTTATGATTCTATTTTTTGATTCTTATCACCAAAGTTAAATATAACATCCTCCAGGTATTATCATTTAAGATACTTTATACAATTACGATGAATTTATCGGTTTCCTCAGCGCCGAGGTATTTCCATGATGTCGATAAGAAATGTGAGAAGCAAGGTATGTCTTGTAGGGGATGCTGGGGTAGGTAAGACCAGTCTTATACACAGATATGTCTACGACGCCTTCAACGATAAATATATTATAACGGTAGGTACCAAGGTCAGCAGGAAGGAGATGATGTTTAAATATCCTGCAAGGGATGTCCAGGTTAAATTGGATGCCATGATATGGGATATTATGGGACAAAGGGCCTTCAAGAGTCTGCTGCACGACGCATATTTCCTTGGTGCACAGGGCATTCTCGGAGTCTGCAATCTAACCGACGAAAACACGCTTCCAAGCCTAATTGAGTGGATCATGTCCGTTAATAAGGTGGTTGGAAGGGTTCCCGTTGTGCTCTTGGCCAATAAATTCGATTTGGAAGATGAAATCGTATTAACGAAAGGGGAATTAAGGCTGATCGCAAGGCAATTAAACGCCCAAGTTATATACACCAGCGCGAAAACGGGTCAGAATGTTGCCGAGGCGTTTTTTACGCTCGGAAGGGAAATGTTAAGAAATCAATTTAATTTATGTTAACACCAAAGCACTGGGTAGAGTCCAGTTATTTCATTGTTTTCAGGGATTTCTTTAAAAAATTCACTTCTTCTGGGCTATGACTTCCTTATCCCTCGTTAAAAGCGCGAGTTCCTTATTATCATAGGCTGTTGGATCAATGGGTAGGATCATGCGGGCGTTCTTCAACATCACCGTCTCGCATAAATCGTCCAGGACCTTCACTATCACCGTGAAGGATGTATTTGTTATTATGTTGCCTACACCGTGCAGGAGAACCACACCTTCCTCATTTTCGTCCAGGAATTTTTTGATGGTATGCACGACAACCCCGACATCGGCCGGACTGAGTGCATTTTCCCCGGTAACCTTGCTCAACCAGTAGACCTCGGCATCGTTGAGTTTGTACTCCTCCCTCAGCATGTTCGGGTGTATCCTGGAAATGCAAAGACCTGGCAATCCATGCGATATCAAGTTGATAAAAAGCTCGAAGCTGTAGTTGGGCTTGCTCTCCTCAACTATGTATGTCCAACCCTGACTCAACAGGTACTCGCTCTCTCCAAGTCCGAACTTGTTCAGTATGTTCATGAAGGGGGGATTCGTGTCGATGTCATCCTTGATATCCTTGAATGTGGAGGCGAAAACCTTTATTTTCTTTATCAACTCAGGGCGTGAAAGTTTTGCCTTTGCATCCACCCTCAGCTCCCCATCTTTATAGTCTAAAGCCGAAAAGAAGGGATCTAGGACCTGCAGATCGCCGATTTTTGCGGCAATGAGCTCATCAGAGATGGGTTTTGGCAGGGTATGTATGATTTCGTTGCACACGATCTCGAATACGAATGCGTTAAGCACATTCTTTTGAAGTGTTAAAAGTGCATCCAGAACATTGAACTGCACGAACCTGTCGCTCTTTATCAACTTCTTTTGTTCTATGCCCTCAACAACAGAAGGGGTGACGGGGATTATAAGGGGGGAGTCGATGATTCCCATGGTCTTGATAAGGACCTGTATGGATTTCAATGCCGCGTTCCTTTGGCTGGAATCTTGTGCATGCTGTGCTATCAAGAATTCCAGACTGTCGAGAAGCACGACGTTGTTCTTCCCCCTTTCTATGAATTCCTTGATCGTTGTCTGTAGATGCTGAAGATTCAGGGGGTTGATAGTTGGAACGCCGTCCTCTTTCTCTGTGGTCAGCCAAATTATGGAGGCGTTGCCCAGGCCGTATTTCTCTCTGACCTCTTTTGGAGGCCTCTTCGTTATGCAAAGACCGCGGTAGCCCTGATTTAACATGTCCCCGAATATCTCGAAGCTCACATCCGCCTCTTCCTCGCTCACGATGAAGCTGCCCTTCTTGCTCTCCTTTGTCCTCTTCCCTTTCGTGACCTTCACTTCACCGTTTTCTTCCGTTAAAAGCACCTCTTTTGAGGGGCCAACAGGCACTTGTAACGAAAGAATAGGCAGAACAGATAGTTGTGCAGGTGTAAATCCAAGATTCTTTACGAAGATCATCGCCAATTCCCCGCCAAAAGGTCTTGATTTCGGCGTTTCTCATCCTTTTTGGGAAGATTTGCGTCATTTTTCGGACTAAGGGCTTCCGTTTTTCTTATCATCTCCTCCACTTGCAGGTGCTAGACGCCTCGAAGTGGACGCTCAGACCCGATAGCGAGTGGCCCAAACACCTTCTCGATCCCGCTACCCCACGAGCGTCGGTAGTTCATGGTGAGGTTGCTCCCTTCCGGTCCTCGCCCGGTCCCCATGATCAAGACATGACACACGACCCTCCGGTCGCGCATCGTTGCCACCTCCAACCCCGAGGGACGAAATCTCATCAACGGCATTTGGCTCGCTAACCGGGCTGGTTACGCCGCCTTCGAGTGTCGCCCCCACTAACGACGATTTTGGTGTACAAGGGTACGCCGAACACCCCGGCATAGTCTAGCGTTATTTGTTAAGTCCTGCTACTATTTAAAAGTTTTTTAGGTAAAATCAGATGCTATAATCGGCCAGCGGGTTTATTGGGGTAGTTGAGAGTAAGTTATCATGGGGTTTTCGGGGTGTCGATAATTGAATGGCATTTACAGACAATATTTTTACTTAGAAACCAGCCAGCCCGTCTAAATCGCCATTATTACTTGAAAACCGAAAGTTCTTTTTATGCAAAGTGATTTTACCATAGATCTTATGAAAAATGTCTCAAATCAAAAGAGATTGAAGATATGTATTGTGGGCCCATCAAAACGTTTTTTTAGTGGGATTACTACCCACACAATATTTCTAGCAAATGGATTATCAAAAACAAATGATGTATCGGTTATTCTTTTTAGGAAATTATTACCAAAATTTTTATTTCCAGGCCGTAATCGGGTAGGTAAACATCAATCTAGTATAGAATTTCTACCGGAAATCGATGTCTTTGATGGTATGGATTATCACTCACCCCTAACATGGTACCGTGCGTATAAATTCTTAAAAAAGCACAAGCCAGATGTAATAATAATGCTTTGGTGGTCATCTACTGTGGCACATATGCAACTGATTATAAAAACTTTAAATAAGGCAAAAATAAAAGCCAAAATTATTTTAGAAATGCATGAGATTATAGATACACTTGAAGGGGATATCTTACCACTAAAGATATATTCGCTATTTGTAGGAAGAATGCTAATACGTAATTTAGATGCTTATAGTATTCAATCCCATTCTGATAAGGGGCTGATAGCCCCTACATATAGAATAGATAGAAGTAGAATATTTGTTATTCCCGTTGGGTTGTATGAGGATTACAGCAAACCAATAGATAAAAATATCGCTAAAAACCGATTGGGAGTTAAAGAAAAATTTGTAGTGTTGAATTTTGGTCTTATACGTAAATATAAAGGTGTGCCATATTTAGTTGATGCATTTAATAACTTACCGGAAAAAATCGCAATGCAATCAAAACTTTTAATAGTGGGAGAGATATGGAATCCAGAATTAAATCTCCGTGAGAAGGTAGATAAATCGAAATACGCATCGCAGATTCGTTTGGTGCCGACATACATACCCGACGACGAGATTCCACTATATTTCTCCGCTGCAGATGTGATTGTATTACCATATCTTAGAGCATCAGGAAGTGGGATTGCCCATATTGCCATGATGTATAGCAAACCTATTATTGTATCTGATGTTGGTGGATTGAAAGAATCTATGAAAGATTATAAAGGAACGATATTTATCCCACCCAAAGATTCTATTGGGATAAAGGATGAAATTATAAGACTTTACAACAGTGGAATGAATACAGAATTCAAACCACCTAAAAGAAGTTGGAATGACATCGCGAAGATGTATGAAAAAGTGATTAAGGAACTATAATATGACAAAAGTTGCAATAGTATGCCCAAGGGAACCTTGGTACCATGGCGGTCTAGAAAAAGTTGCTGCCAACACTGCTAAGCATTTAAAGAATCATTTTGATATTGAGATATATTGCACTGGGGAGAAAAACTACGAAGAGATTTGGAATAACGTGCCGGTTCATGTATTTAAAGGATATACCAAGGGATACCGGTATTCTCCTATATTAAGGAGGGAAATTAAACGCTCGGAATTTGATATAATACATGCTCACGGATTTACAGTGCACTCATCATACGTTGCATCGGCGGAGAAAAATTCAGCGTCATTTGTTATAAATCCGCATTTTCACGAGATTGGTTCTAAGCCATATTATCGATTACTACGAAGTTTATACGACCCAACTATTGGAAGAAAGATATTGAAAGAAGCAGATCGGATAATATGCGATTCTAATGTATACAAGAAACGACTGGAAAGGAAATTTAAAATCAAAAATAAAATATTAGTCAATACAGTTGTTGGGGATGTCGACAAAATTAAAAATGCAACGCCATATTAATTTGACGGTAGATTAATTCTATCTGTAGGGCGATTAGAACAATATAAGAACATTCATC
>CBDUXN010000072.1:0-15757 GCA_965371185.1 uncultured Thermoplasmata archaeon | reverse complement strand
ATAATAATAATAATGTACTCTTACCAGTATTTGAATATACAACAATACTTAACAGATAATATCCAAAATTTTGTCGATGTTTTCTCCTCAGATCCCTTTCCCTTTCGACCTTTTTTAATTTTTGTTTGATCTTCTTTATTCTTCTTTTACTAATTTCATAATATTGAGCTACCTCATATTCCCCACCTGCCATAAATCCAGGTCTTTCTCCATATCTAGCTTTATGAATCCAATCCCTTAGTAATGGAACTTCGTATTGTAGTTTTGCCAACTCCACCTGTAACCGCGCCTCTACGCTATGGGCTCTATCAGAGAATATTTCAAGTATCAATCTAATTCTATCATAAACAGTAACCCCTAGAAAATTCTCAAGAGTATACTGTTGAGAAGGTTTCAGTGACGAATTAAAAATCGCCAGAACGATATCATCATCTATCAAATAATTCCTAATCTCATCTGCCTTACCTCTACCAATATAATATTTTGGGTCCGGTGTGGTTTTATGCTGAACAAAAATCTTCACCACATCAATATTTAAACCTTCAGCCAGGTCTTTAAGTTCAGATACATCATCCTCAAGGGAAACCAATACACCTTTTTTTCTGGTCATCTTATCCCACTGTACGACCATTAGACAATATCAACTTATTTACATTACACCATGGCATCAATGATCAAAGGTTTCCACTGGAAATGGAGGGCTCCCCCCTTCAATGATCGTAATAAAATAACATCTATTTAATGTGTAACTTCCTCTTTTTCTTTGCCAATTGTCGTTGATGTCCCGGAGTGAGCTTCCAAGCCAAAAATTCAACCCGATCCATGCTTTTGATGAACTTAGCTTTGCTCGTTGTTTCCATGAGTTCTCGAAATTCTCTTCTTTTGCTGAGGTTATCAAAGAAATAATAACCCCCAGCTAAAAGCAGAATCGGTCCAAGAAGAATGCACCAATATATCCAATCTCCCAGAGAGCGAATGATCCCCTTTAAGAATTCGGGGGCGTTGTCGTAGTAAAAAATGCCAGAAATACCGAATATTGTGAGGGCTATACCCAATAGGAGGACGATCAGGCTGAAATAAGGTGTGTAAGTGGTTAAAAACCGTTTAATTGACATATTATCGGCACCTAAATATACTACTGACATTAATTTTTTTCGTATCAGACATAAATATCACAAATCCACAAACCGGTTGAGAAGCCTCGGGAAAGTTATATTATCATATAAGGTCATTTACACCATCGAATTAAATATACCTTAGGAAGGTGTGAATATTCCTGATAGCGGTTTTGATCCAGGATGGAACACACTTTGTTTATATGCGTTGGTATTGGCTATAATCCTATTTATCATATTCCTTGTTTACCTGTTCTATTTCAGAGCCTATGGTTTGAAAAGGGGAAGGAAACACAGATGCAACTATTGCGGACAGTTGGTAAATATCATCTCAGACTGCTGTCAGGCACCTATAACAGAGCATTTTCTGATAGGCGTCTGTCAAAAGTGTGGAAAAGAGTGTAAGCTTCTCTGCTCAGTATGCAGGAAACAAATTACAGGATAACTCTTGAACGGGTCCTAAATGACCAGGAGATATGCAAAACGAGCCTACTTAAGGACCCTAACCCAAGTGTTGGCATAGATGTTGTACTTCTGGGGTTGTAATCCACCAAAGGTGATTTTGTACTCCCATTTACCGAGGGTTAATTTCATATTTCCCATCCCTTCTCAGCACGAGCTCATTTTCAATTTTCTAATATAGTTCTTTGCATCGGCGCAGTTCTCCATACCGGCACAATAGAAGCGTTTGTATTTATGGCAGTAGGTTCCATCTCCGGGCTTGCCTGTGCAGCTGTATCTTTCGTCCTCTGCCGGGGCATAACTGTCACATCGATCTTTGATGCAGCCAAAACCGCTGAACTTTCCTGTGCACCAACCTTTTCCATCGTCATACTTACAAGTCATTGGCACCCCATCCCAATAATATGATCAGATCTCGCCGCTATTATTCCCAATAGCCCAGATCTTCGATGGCAGTTCCTGCCAGAGATCCTCCTCAGAAATCGCTCGAAAGTTCCTAACTTCCAGAATATCTGATATTCTGCAGTTTCTCTCACCAACGCAAAAAGAGATATCTATGTCGTTATTTGCGCATCTATCTTTGCCATAGTTATACTTACACATCGTCATCCCATCCCTAGAGAATATACTAGAAAGTTGCCAACCTGAATCGATATATGCGTATTTATAATTTATGGGATTTTTGGCAGTTTCTACCGGTTAAAACGTTAATCGCTGCATTTCAGAGGTGTGTGTTTAAAGGGAAAATACGATTATATATTAGGAACATATACGGGGAAGGAATGAAGCAATAATGGGGTGATGTGAGGTGGTGTATGAGATCTTCGAACCTATAGTTCATTATAAAGACAGCAGGGATATGGGGGATATGGAGGATAACTCAGTTCATCTGATAGTCACCAGTCCGCCGTATTTCAACACCAAAGATTACAGCGAGGACAAAACCGGTGCAGACTTGGGTAATATAGACGAACTGGAAGAGTGGTTGAAGGAAATCGGGAAGGTTTGGAGGGAATGCCATCGTATTCTGAAGCCGGGAAGGAAGATGTTCATCAACATTATGAATTTGCCGATAACGGTGAACAACACCTTCCGCTCCCTCAATCTGGTTGGGAAGACTACAGATCTGTGTGAGGACATATGTTTCATTTTCAAGAGGGATATTATCTGGCATAAGACGAATTCTGTCAGGGCCCCGTTCGGCAGTTATCCTTACCCTGTAGGCATACTCATAAATAACATGCACGAAACTATTTTAGAATTTGAGAAGCCAGGTGATGGAAGATGCAAGTACGATCATCTCAGGGAGGAGGATAAGGAGGCATCGAAACTCACCAGAGATTTCTGGCTGAAACTGAAGAACTCGGATGTATGGCTTATGAAACCCTACAAAAGCGGAACCAGGGAGCACTTGGCACCTTTCCCGGATGAACTCCCGTATCGCATAATAAAAGGCTATTCTTACGTTTCTGAGACCGTGCTCGATCCTTTCTTGGGCATGGGTACCACCCTCAAAGTGGCAAAGCGATTGGGAAGGGTGGGTGTTGGCTACGAGATCAACAAGGGCTATAAACCACTAATAGACAAAACATTGCAGCAGGACCTGCTGGTTGATTTTTAAATTATTTTGTATAAATCAATCCAAAATACCCTCCAGTCCGCATTTTGGGCAGGATATTCTTGCAGGTCTCAGGAGTCCTTTGACTCCAAAAACGTATCCACATTTTGGGCAGGTCACCTGCTCAACGTTCAGTGTTTGAGGTTGAAGTTCTGTTCCATGTGAGGCCGTTGATAATCGAGATGGTTGAACCTTATGGTGGACATTAAAATGTAATATATCCTCCAAAGTGCTTTTTTTAGAAACCAGTCCCGCAATTGCGATAGACAAACCAAGGATAACAACGATAAGCCCCAAGTAACCTCCCGTTGTAGGAATCCTCTGAACATGATACTGGTTTTCATCCCAGTTCGAGGCATTATTCCCGAAGATTATTGTAACAAGAACATGATCGTTCAAGTTGAAATCCTTATTTTTCGTATAAACCTCAACAGCCCCATCATCAAGCTCCAGGACATAAATGCCGCCAACTTCCGTTATGTTCGTTAAACTCCCGGCATATCGTACCGTTTCTCCCCCTTTTACATCCTCTATGTTATAAGTGTCCTTGGTTTCGAAACCCAAGACTGGCCAAAAAAACGTTACCATCAAAATCCCGATAATGAATAATATCGAACCGATTACAGTCAAACCCATTCGCATTGAAACACCATTTTAGGAACACCCCGCCTCTCACAAGGCGATACTATCACTTGTTGAGGGAATGCCGATATATGTATTTTTCTCCTTAGGTAACCCACGAGGGGCACTCAGCCATTAAAATCGGTAAAAAACCCATAGTGGAGCAAAAAATCCAATCACAAATCAGCAAAAGCTTTATATAGAAGAATAATCCATTCTATTTTTGCATGAGCAGAAGGGAGGTTATAACAGAAGCGATACATGTTCTGTCCAATTTGGGATTTACCGTGTCAGCACCACATACAATAAGGAGCATAAGTTTCGATATCGTGGCGAGAAGAGATGATCGATTACTGATAATCAAGGTTCTCGGCAATGTGGATGCGTTCAATAAGGAGAACGCCAAAGAGCTGCAAGTTCTTGCAAACCTCTTCCAGGCATCACCATTTATCGTTGGAAGAAAAAGCAGCACAGGGAACATCGAGGACGGTATTGTTTATTTCAGATATAACATTCCAATACTCTCAATAGGTACATTCAAAGATTTCTTTGAGGAAGGTGTGCCACCTTTCGTGTTCGCAGCTCCTGGTGGACTGTATGTGCATATCGATGGTGGACTGCTCAGAAAGGCCAGAGAAAAGAACAAACTCTCGCTCGGCGCGTTGGCAGAGATAGCCAAGGTTTCTAGACGAAGTATACAGTTATATGAGAGCGGTATGGGGGCCATGGTGGACGCAGCGTTGCGCATAGAAGAATTCTTAGAGATGCCCATAATCCTGCCTATAGACCCGCTTACCAGCCATGCCCAACTTGAAAAGCCAACATCACATTGGGTGGAGAGCTTCGAAGGGTTCGATGGGCTGGAAAAGGAAGTTTTCCATCATTTAAATGGCCTTGGCTACAGGATCATGACAACAAAAAAGAGCCCTTTCGATGCGTTGACAAAGGACAATAAAACCCTTATCATAACCTCTTTTGAACACCATGATGGAACCCTCATAAAAAGGGCAAAAGTTGTGACGAACATATCAAAGGTGATAGAAAAACATTCCGTGATATTCGTGGAAAAGTCCAGGAGACAAAACCTGGAAGGCACTCCCTTAATCGATAAAGAAGAATTAAAGAACATCGACGATTCTGAGGGGATTCTCGAACTCATCCTCGAAAGAAAAGGCAAGTGAAATCGGTAATTTTATGAAAAAGATTCAGGTGAAAGCCAGCAAGATATACGTCCCTGAGATCATCAACGGTTTGACTTCTGAGATTTCCAAGGTGAGGAAGGCATATAACAAGATCAAGCCTGATATCGTGGCGATACAGGCATCTGAGGAGGAGCTAGATGGATTGAGGAAGGTTGTGGAGGGGGAGGAATTGGAGTACTTCCTGTCGAACTATGAGGAGATATACGCCAAGAAATTGGCAACATTCGGCGAGGTTAAAGTCCCACCACCGTGTTATGAGGAGGCCATGAAATTATGTTTGGAGTACGACACCCCCATCGCCGCCTTGGATATGAACGACTCGTTATTTGCAGATGTATTCTGTGAAAATATCTCAGGGTGGCAACTATATCGGCACTCGCTGAGGGTAAAAAGACTTCGAAGAAAGAGGTTTAAGGCGAAAACTGCCGAAGAATTCGTGTTCGAATGGGATAAGGAGATCAACAAGCTCAAAGGGTTCAGAATCCTGGAGACAAAAAGAGAGGAACATATGGCCAAGGAGTTGGGACGATTGGCAAAGGAGCATGATCGCATTCTATGTATAGTAGAGATGCAGAGGGCAGAGGGCGTATGTCAGAGGGTTGCTGAGGGAAAAAACAAAAGCGAGGACGATGAATAAGATACCGATAAAAAGAACAATTCAACCAAAATTATATCTCTGCAATCACCTATTCGGAATCGTGGCCAAATGAGCAACGATCATATAGAGATAATTTTAATGGGGATATGGCTTACTATTCCCGCCTATGTGGCTAATCCCTCCGCGGTCCTTTTCGGCGGCGGAAGGCCCATGGATTTAGGTAAGAAAATGAAGGACGGAACCCGGATCCTTGGGGATGGAAAAACATGGCGCGGCTTTTTTGGGGGTGCATTCTCAGGAATTCTCATCGGCATTATACTTGTTGTAATATCATCTGTATTTGAAGAAGAGCATTTCGGGTTCGGGCGTTTTCCGGAGTGGCTGGTAATAATCGCGCTTCTGTCCTTCGGAGCGTTGGTTGGAGATGTGATCGGTAGCTTCATCAAAAGGAGAATGGGAATTAAAAGAGGGCAGAAAGCTTTGGGCTTGGATCAATATGATTTTCTGATAGGCGCGTGGTTGCTGGTTTTTATATTCAAGTCTCAATGGTTCTTGGAGCATTTCATATATGGGTCCCACACGGTTGCCTTAATCACCGTAATAATTTTAACACCCCTCCTTCATAAGGGGGTGAACATCTTAGGCTACAAGATGGGTAAAAAAGATGTACCTTGGTGATTTCATGGATGTGAGATGCGAGATATGCGATGCCAGACCTGCGGCTCAGAAGTGTATGGAATGCGGAAGGCAAGTGTGTTCGACATGCTTTTGGAACCAGGTGGGGATATGTAAGGTGTGCGGGGATAAAGGAACGGGTGTATTAAAATGATGGATAATGGGATGTTGAGTAGAATATGCGCGTTGGACAGGGTATCGAGATGGTGTTGAAGGAATCGTTGATAAAATGCGGAGCATTTATAAAAGGTGAGTTCATCCTATCTAGCGGTAAGAAAAGCAAATTTTACATAGACATTAAACAGGCCAGCACAAACCCGAAAATTCTCAAGGAAATAGCCCAAGGTATGGCCAAGCATCTGAAAGGGGAGGACAAGATCGCAGGCATGGAGTTAGGGGCGGTACCACTGGCTGTGGCTCTCTCCTTGGAGACGAACCTACCCTACTTGATCATAAGGAAGGCTCCTAGAGAACATGGGACAGGAAAACTATTAGAGGGTGATCTGAAGGTGGATGAATTGATCCTTCTTGTGGAGGATGTCACCACCACCGGGTCGTCTCTTATTAGAGCCGTTGATATCATACGGCAGGAGGGTGGAAAAGTGGAAAGGGCACTGGTTGCGGTTGATAGGGAAGAAGGGGCATACGAATCACTCAAGGAACGGGGTGTTGAGCTGGTACCTCTGGTTCGGGTTAGCGAAATGATGTGAAAATGGGCGATTAGGTGGCTGGAAACCCACAAAAGGGACAAACGAAACTTTTAATATGTCCATGCTCATTATTTCGTTCATTAGCAAAGTTAGGCTCATGCAATTTGCCATATCATTTGTACGGATGGAACCAAGATGAGATTTACGAACGTTGAACGTGGGGCTTTCACCTCCACAAGAATGCTGTTCATTCTCTTTGTATGTGAAGCCCTAATTATCGGTATGACGCCAATAATGGCCTTTAACACTGGGGCTGAGGAGGTAAGGGCGGAACCCGAATATCACACATATGAAGAGATGATTTCAGAAATCCAGAAGATCGCGGCGAATCATACCTCCATAGTACAGGTATACAACCTGACCACGACATTTGAAGGTCGGACGGTGTGGGCTGTAAAAGTTTCCGATGATCCTCAAATTAACGATTCAACGGAACCTGATGTTCTGTTCATGGCAGGACAGAAAGCCAATTCCCTGATATCAGTGGAAATGGCCATTTACCTTTTAAATTACCTAACAGAAAATTATGGGTGGGACCGTACAATTTCCGATCTGGTCGACAGCAGAGAAATTTGGATAATACCCATGGCGAATCCTGATGGTCATGCTTATGTTATGAATGATAACGAGGATTGGCTGAAGAATTGGAATGGCACTTTTGGAGTAAATCTCGAAAGAAATTACGGATACCACTGGGGTATCGACGCTCATTCAAGTAATGAACCGGGAGACCCATACTACCACGGCTCCGCCCCGTTTTCTGAGGCAGAGATCAAAGCGGTTCGTGACCTTGTTTTATCCCAGCGTTTTGTTTTCTCGCTTTCGTTTAGCAGCTCCAACAACGATGGTGAGACGATAACATATCCTTGGGGTTATAATACCTCTCAGACCCTTGACGATGCTCTCCTTTCTGAACTAGCCAGCGATATGGCGATGTACTCAGGCTATGACGTGAAGCAAAACAGCGAACTTTTCATAAATCACGGTAATTCCGACGACTGGCTTTACGGCAATGCGAGTGTTCTGCCCTTCACAATCCTGGCCGGAAGTGAAGATATTCCGCAGGAGAGCCAGATCGAGGGGATTGCAGAAGAGAACCTTCTTTCTTGCCTTTATCTCTTGGATATTGCGGACAACCCGAACAGGGCATTGAAAGCAGAATGGACCTTCATGGTTTACATGAGCGGTGATAATGATTTGGAGGATGAAGGCATAGCGGACCTCAACGAGATGGAGATGATCGGCTCTGATCCCTATGTGAATATAATAGTGCAGTTTGACAGGGCATCCGGAGGAGACGATACAAACGGTGATTGGGAAGGCACGAGAAGGTATTTGGTGATTAAGGACTACGATTCCAATGTAATTCATTCTCAGCTACTTGGAGATATCGGTGAAGTGAACATGGGTAACCCACAGACCCTCCTGGAATTCGTGAACTGGACCATGACAAACTATCCCGCCGAGCACTATTTTCTTGATCTCTGGGGTCATGGAAGGGGGTGGCTGGGCGTCTCCCTAGATATGTATGGTGTAAATGACTGGCTCAATATGAGTGAGATAAAATCTGTCTTACCAAAATTTAAGGAAAAAATAGATGTGGTGGGCTTCGACAACTGCAATATGGCTATGATAGAGGTCTACACACAGTTCATGGGTTATACCGATTATATTGTCGGTTCAGAAAAGGAGGAAGACGCCCTAGGTTGGCCTTATGATAGAATTTTCGAAGCTCTTAAAGCTGAGCCGGAGACATCGCCACTGGAGCTATCAACAGCAATCGCCAAACATTATGTGGATTGGGCAAGAGAGAACAGCACATACTCAGCAACGATATCTGTGGTGGATATGAGCCGCCTTCCAGAGGTAATAAACAGAATCGATGCCCTTGCCAAGGAACTGAACAGGATGATGGCGCTTTACTTTGATGAAATCGATCAAGCTATAAAAGGAACTGAGCAGTACGGCAAGCCGCCTATTCCTAATGATCTGTATCATTTCTCAGAGAACATAGTAGAGAAGGTGCCAAATAGACCGATTGAGATCTTGGCAGAAAGCGTTATGAACGGTTTGGAGGACCTGGTGGTAATTGAAGAGCATTTGACAAAAGTAACCGATATGAGCGTGGAGAATGCCCACGGCATAGCTGTGTGGCTTTACGATGGCAACCCGATGAATTATGCGGAGTATAAAACTTTAGACTATGCCGATATCACGTATTGGGATGAATTCCTGGCCTCCTACAAATCTCCACCGTCAAAACCGAATGTCGACTTCCAATTAGACTATATATTAAACGATACAGATGGAGAGGGAAACGAGGACACGTTGGAATTGCATTACAACACCAACAATACCGGGCTCAACATAAGCATAAAGGTTTTCAACAACGAAAACCAGCATATTACAACCCATTATACGAATGGAACTGAACAGGGAATGGAATACCATCTAACGTTCAACCCGGATAATTATAGCTACCCGTCAGATTACTATAATTTTTATGCATACCTTGTCAACGATTTAGATGTCCCACAA
Organism: uncultured Thermoplasmata archaeon; assembly: GCA_965371185.1. GTDB lineage: Archaea > Thermoplasmatota > Thermoplasmata. The sequence goes on along the minus strand of CBDUXN010000072.1, from coordinate 6,218 downwards.
AACTATTCCGAAGTAACGGAAGTTTGGCTGGGAAATCAAAAACCTGAAGTCATGATTTTAAACATGACCTTCTGCAGAAAGGACGGAACACAGGTGGGTGGGGACACAGGAAAAAAACCGATAGATGGCGAGAACACACAGATTAAAGTGTATATCATGAACAACGGCAGCGTCGCATTGTCAGGGGAAAAAAGGGTAAAAATCGAGTTCTTTGATGGCAATAACCTAATAGAGAGCATTGAAATCGATTTGGAGATAGGGGAAGAAAAGAGCGTTACAACCCTATGGCTTGCAAGGGCGGGAAAGCGAAGCATAAGGGTGGCGGTGGACTCAGAGAATCTGATCAAAGAAACGAACGAGAGCAACAACGAGATCGAGAAGATAATCGAAGTCAAGCCCAACATACCTGTGAATTCTTATACCTTGAAGGGCAAGGTTCATAACAGAGAGAACATCAATATCGTGGGTGCAAAGGTTCGGATAAGAAACATGCGCACTAACGAGGCAATAAACACCACAACGGATGACAATGGTTACAGGGTTATACTGGATCCGAACTGGTACCTTGAAGGGGACATGATCGATGTAAGGGCCGAATACAACTCAGTCTCGGACAACATAACGGTTTATGCGTACTCTGAAGATGGGGAAACTACTGCGAACATATTGTTGGACACCGAAGTTTATGATGCAATTTTTTTCTTTAAGATCGGCCTGATCGTCTTTGAGATCATCGGTTTCCTTCTGGTGATCAAATATTATTTTGGGATGAAGAGGCAGAAAGGCGGTGAATGATAACGTATTTACCAATGCTTGACCATTAGGGCATAGGTTATTATGAGGGTTAATGCGGATCTACACATACATAGCAGGTTCTCAGGTGGGACCAGCAAGAACATGAAATTTTCACCGATTTCAAAAGAGTCCAGAAAAAAGGGCATTCAACTCGTTGCTACAGGGGATTGCCTACATGCAGGATGGATGAAAGAAATCAGAGAGATGGAAGAGATCGATGAAGGCATCTTTCAGTTGAATGACACGAAATTTGTGCTTACCACCGAGGTTGAAGACAGTAGAAGGGTTCATCATCTCTTGATTTTTCCCTCGGCTTCCTCTGCTGAGGATTTTCGAGCTAAGATAACGTCCTTCTCACCAAATCTGGACAGCGATGGAAGGCCTAATTTGAAACTGGGTGGGGAGGAAATTGCGCAGTTCGCTAAGGATGTGGATGCATTGATAGGCCCTTGCCATGCCTTCACGCCTTGGACCGCATTGTATGCATATCACGACTCCTTGAAAAGCTGCTATGGTGATCTCGTGGGCTATATTTCCTTTGTAGAGCTGGGACTGAGTGCGGATACAGATTACGCTGATAGGATCGCGGAGCTTGAAAGGTTAACGTTCTTGACGAATTCGGACGCCCACTCCCCCTACCCATTCAGGCTTGCCCGGGAATTTAACCGCTTTGAAATGAGCGACATAACCTATGAGGAGTTGAAAAAGGCCATTCTCAGAAAGGGGAGAAGAAGGGCCGTGTTGAATGTGGGATTGCCGCCTCAGGAGGGGAAGTACAACGAAAGCGCCTGTATAAAGTGCTACACCCATTACGGGCTTAGAGAGGCGATAATGCAAAAATGGAGATGCAGGAAATGTGGCGGAAGGGTGAAAAAAGGTGTGAAAGATAGGGTGAATGAGATCGCAACCTATGATGTACCCAAACATCCCTCTCATAGGCCAGAATATCAGCATCTGGTACCTCTTGCAGAGATCATAACCAAGGCCATAGGTCAGAGCTCACCCCATACAAAAACCGTTTTCAAGATTTGGAACGAATTGATAACCGTGTTTGGCGATGAAATCAAGGTGCTTGTAGATGCCGATATTGAGACTATCGCGAAATCAACGCAAAAGAATGTAACAGATGCCATCCGGGCGTTTCGAGATGGTAAAATCATTCTTCACCCTGGCGGGGGTGGTCAGTACGGGCGGGTGGAGTTACCTGGTGATATGGATGGGCCCTTGGAAAAACCTATAAAGCCTCATAAGAAGGCGAGGATAGGGCAGACCAGTCTATCTGAGTTCTGATAAAGTTCTGTTATTCGATATGGTTTGATAATTTTCCTAAAATGGTTTTGTGCATTCATTCCTGCTTTGTGCATAGGAAAGTGAAGGAATAGGAGAGATTGATGGGTGTTAAATTATACTTACAGAGCCTCTTGACCTTTAACCCATTATTTTCGAATAATCCCTGCCACTCCTGTTTGGTTCCGAATCGTTCTATGTCCTGGGATTGGGTGGGTGTTTTACCCTTGAACCAAACATTTATTACATTTTGTATCCAGAAGGTATTGGGAACATAAATGCAGCTTACACCCCCTTTTTTAAGCACACGAGCCATTTCCTGACACCCCCTTTCTGGGGATAAAAAGTGCTCTAGGCTTCCGAGACAGGTCACGTAATCAAAATGATTTGATGGATAAGGGATATTTTCAGCGGCGCTAATTATCATATTGGATTTGGGGGCCATTTTTTGGGCATTGATAACAGCCACTTTGGAGATGTCTATACCAAAAGTTTTTAGTCCTCGCGATTCAGCCAAACTAAGAAAATATCCATTTCCGCAGGCAACATCAAGAAGATTTTTTTTAGCCTCAACCCCTAAGATATTTAGTATCCAATTATTTACCTTCATGTATCTTTTCAATCTCCCTGGCGAGGGGACAGCGCAACGATATAGGCCATCATAATGTGTTTGAATATCATCCAATGAAGAAATGTCGTCCTTCTGTGTAAGCTTCATAGCCGCATAATGTATTTTTCTTTTATTAAAACTATTCTATTGGCCTTTTGAGAAAGCTTCCCCTTTCCCCTGTCCAAAACTCCACAGAAAAGGTATTATCATCGATGATAAGGATATGAGAGGATTTTAATAGTAACATAAACCACATTGGGTACCTGTAGCAGATAGTTCGAACAGTCCAAAGGGATGATCAACAAATGTTTCTAGATATAGCCAGCATAGTGGCCATGATACAGGCATTGGATGGGGCATTGTTAGCGGTGCTTACTTACATGACCATAAACAAAGGTGAAAATAACGTTGATGGTATTTTTTTAATACACGATAATGGTCAAGTGATAAAATATGTTGCCCGGGAGGAAGAGGAAAATATGGATGAGAGCCGGATACCTGAGATGTTGACAGTAACACAGCAGTTCATAAAGGACTCCTTCGCCTATGGGGATGGTCTGGGCCTTAAAAAATTGAAATTGAGAGATGGAGGGGTCCTTCTTGAGAAAGGGAGGAAAATATATCTTGCGGTGATACACACTGGGGATCTGACCAGGGAACAGCACAAAAGAGTTGTCAATATAATAAAAGATATAGAATCCGATTATCTGGATGAGATAGTAACCTGGGACGGAGGGCCAGATGGATTCAAGGGAGTGGATAAGAAGCTTCAATCTCTGATAATAAGGTAGTTAATTCCTCTGCTTTCTTCCGAATCTCTTTCTAAAGAGGAACTTAAGGTTCTTAAATCCATCCTTCCAGCTCTGGAGTTTTGCCTCCCCCTTTCTCATTCTGTAGATAACAGGGACTTCCTTCGCCTTCAGACCCTTTCTCCAAGCTTCTATCTTGATTTCCTCAGACAAGGGCATGCCATCGCTGGTCAGCTCGATGTTATCGAGAATCGTCTTTCTAAACACCCACATGCCTGATTGAGAATCCTTTATATGCATGCTGAATAAAATATTGGTAGATACTTTTAGCGCCCAGTTTCCAAGCCTATGCTTTACGGACATCACGCCTTTCTCCAATCTCGATAACCTGTCACAGGTGATAAAATCAAGGTTGTCCTGCTCGAGCATTTCAACCAACATGGGGATGTCCTCTGCAGGGTATGTGCAGTCAGCATCCAGGGTTATCAATATCTCCCCCCCGGCCTTTTCGAAACCAGTTTTATATGCCCTACCGTATCCACGCCTTGGCTCGTCTATGACCCTGGCCCCCTTCGAAAGAGCTATCTCCACGGTCCTATCCTTTGAGTTCGTATCCACCACGAGGATTTCATAGCCATCCTTAAAATCGTTCATGGCCTCGTGGATGGTGTCCAATACCTCGCCAATCGATTCCTCTTCGTTCATTGTCGGTATAATTATCGATATTTTCAAGGGACCGCCTGATTCGTGGGTATTTTATGGTATTATTTAATGCTTTCTACTTTTTACTATATACCTTTTTGTGTATTGATGATGATAATCCGAATAACCTCATTAAAAGTGTAATGCTATTAAACAAGCTATTTGACTATTGTTGCAGTTCATCGTCATCGAGAATATCCACGGTATTTAGGACATCGCCCTTCTCGATCTGCCACACAATGTTCATCCCGGAAAACACTTGACCAAATACTGAGAAATTACCGTCTAGATGCGGGTATTCATCCATGGTAATATAGAATTGACTTGTAGCGCTGTTAACATCATCCAATTCCCTTGCCATTCCCACAGCTCCCTTAATGTGCTTTAGTTCAGGATGTACCTCAAGGTCGATGGTTTCATTCGAGCCGCCTTCGCCAGTTCCTGTGGGATCACCAGTCTGTATCACGAATTCAGGTTCAACTCTGTGAAAAGTTATATTGTCATAGAAACCGCTCTCAGCCAATTTAACAAAGTTTGCAGTGGTGTTTGGGCCCCTCATCTCGTACAGCTTAAACGATATGTTGCCCTTCTCTGTAACGAGAATTGCATTCCTGGCCCTGTGTTCGGAATTGATGTCAACATCATATGAGGATTGTACTATTGAGGCAAAGGCAACGACGTCCAATCTCCAGATGCCTGGGTTCCTAACCTTTGATATAACCAGTACCTCAGGATTGCCAGTAGTGGCCCCCTGAGTGCCTCCAACATCATTACCGTCAGTATCGAAAAGATATATGTCCAAATCGAGCCCACCGGACCATGAAACAGTAATTTGAAGTCTTGTTGTGCTCCCCCACACCTCGAAATCATGACTGTTCCTTACTTCAACAGGACCAGGACTAACTCCACGGATGGAGTCGCTGAGTTGGATATTCCCTTCCCATTCGATGGGTTCTTTAAATTCTGAGCCATAGTTCTTATCCTTATTTGGATCCATACCATGCTCTTGCTCCCTGGGTAACATTACGAAAATAACCACCAATATTACCACTATCAATGCTAGAATCGCCAGCCTCTTCTTTGTATAAAATCGTTCCCAGTGTTTTTTCAAACCTAATTTCACCTGTTTTTTCCTCCCTTATTTTCCCAGTTCAAGCGACTTTAGCATCGTCACTCCTATGTCTAAAGAACTTGCAGGTGAAGTAGCCCAGCAGTGCTATTCCCAACCTGGCCAGATACCAAAATGTGATATGGGCTTTGACCATCTCAACAGGTTGGTAGTTCTTCCAAAGCCTGCCGTGTTTTAATGTGAGTTGCTTCCTTCCAAACCCATTCCAAAAGGCCTGTTTGAAGAAACCTAAAAGGTTCGACCTCGTTCTGTGATACACCACCGCATCTTGGGCGTATACGATTTTCGCACCTCCATCCACTGCCCTGTAATTCAGATCGATATCCTCTGCGGTTCTAAACCACGGGTCAAAACCCTTGATGCCATCAAATACCTCCTTTCTATAGAGTAAATTGCAGCTTGGATAGGTGAGGTCAAAACCTTTGTAATACAATTCAACTCTGTCAAGGTCTTCGAATGCCTTGTTGCCGATATTTATGGTCTTGCCTGCTACGATATCGCCATTTTCCAATCCCCTTCTCAGTTCTTTGATCCAGATATGATGTGCGATGCAGTCGCCGTCTATAAAGGCCAGTGCATCCCCTTTCGCGATTTCAGCCCCATAATTCCTGCTCTCGCCTCTCGTTCCACCGTGCCTGTATACTTTAATAAAGTCATGGAGCCTCGCATAGTTTTCCGCTATCTTCGCCGTTCTGTCCTCACTGAGAGAATCAACGATGACGATCTCAATCGGCTGCTCCTGCGTGACAAGGCTGTCCAGGAGGTCGGGCAGGTTTCTTTCTTCGTTCCTAACGGTGATAATGATGCTTATCAGCATGCTTTCCAGCGACTTAGAATTTGTACAACTATTTCATGGTTTCGCTGTTTTGCTGGGTTGTCCATCAACAATACGAGACTTTTTATTATTTTCGGGAAAGGTAGTTAAACGTGGTTGCAGTTCATATTA
>CBDUXN010000071.1:0-15851 GCA_965371185.1 uncultured Thermoplasmata archaeon | reverse complement strand
AACATCATCCTTGGGTTCCAATGGAATATGTTCTCTGGGAGCAACGCCTCTGCTCAAAAAATCCATATGCTCTACCATACGAACCCTGTTGTTCACACTTGCATTTATTTTACCAGTGCTTGGTTCGCCTTCCAACACTACATTGTAAAGCCCGCCATCCACCGCTATGAGCATGGTCTTGCCCGAGTCCTGCTCAAGGGAGGCTTCGTATCTCTTACCGTTTACAGAGACATAGAGCCTTCTGCCATCCTTTCTCTCGATTTCTATATCATAGTTGTTGCCGATGATGTTCAGCATGAACCTTCTCATATCCTTCCCCTTGCATTCATCAATTCAAGCCTCCCCGCCATGCCCCATGCGCTGGGCTCATTCCCGCGCTCGATTTTTCGAGAGATCCCTCTATCCTCGGTCTTCAAGAACCTGGAGGCGAGAGCAGCAGCTATTGCTGCAACCTCTGCTTCGTCGATGACCTTGCCGTCCCTCTCTTCAAAGAACCTTTTTGCAACCTGTGGAAAGAGCGCGTAGCTGAGTACATCCTCGATGTTGTCGCTGCCCAGCTCCTTTTTCAACCGCTCCAATTCAGGCTCCAATGAATCTGCGGGTCGGGATGTCATTGGCTCCTCATCCCCTATCACCATTTTCTTCACATTCTCGTCTATTGGAGCCGCGGGTCTGCCGTAAAGCCCCTTGATAAGATTCTTTGTCTCCTTTGGTATCATCTTGTATCTCTCCTTGAGGAGCACATTCAGTGTCGCCTGGGTTCCCACGATCTGGCTGGAGGGCGTTACCAAAGGGGGATAACCGAGCTCCTTCCTGACAATGGGCACTTCTTTAAGGACCTCTGGCAGTTTATCCTCTGCATTTTGGTCCCGCAGTTGCTTCACAAGGTTGGACATCATCCCTCCCGGTATCTGAAACTGAAGAACATCCGTATCAATTCCAGTGAACTTGCTCTCATAGATGCGATATTTTTTTCTTACATTAGTGAAATGGTCTGCTACCTCTCCGAGTAATTCCAAATCTAAGCCTGTATCGTAGATCGTGTCTCCCAGCATGGCAACCATGGTCTCTGTTGGAGGTTGTGATGTGCCCTTTGAGAGGCTTGATATCGCCGTGTCGATGATTTCTGCTCCAGCCTCTATCCCCTTGAGATAAGCAGCCGAAGCCATGCCGCTGGTGTCGTGGCAGTGCATGTGTATTGGGATCGAGATGTTTTCCTTCAATTTGGTGACCAGCTCGAAGGCATGACCTGGCGAGAGCAGGCCTGCCATATCCTTTATGCACAGCATATCAGAGCCCATGCCTTCCAGTTCCGTTGCCATGTTCACAAAAACATCGTTTGTGTGCACTGGACTTATGGTATAGCACACGCAGCATTCTGCAATCGCCCCTGCTTTCTTTGTGGATTCCAAGGCGGTTTTCATGTTCCTGACGTCGTTAAGTGCATCGAATATTCTGAAAACATCGATGCCGTTCTTGTGGGCAGTTTCCACGAACTTCTCCACAACATCATCAGGGTAATGCTTGTATCCAACGATGTTCTGCCCCCTAAGCAGCATCTGGAGCTTCGTATTTGGCATGGCCTCTTTTAAAAGCCTTATTCTCTCCCAGGGGTCCTGCTTTAGGAACCTTAGGCATGAATCGAATGTCGCGCCGCCCCACATCTCCACAGACCAGTAGCCGATGGAGTCCATCTTCTCAGCAATTGGCAGCATGTCCTCCGTGCGCATTCTCGTGGCGAGCAGGGACTGATGGGCGTCCCTGAGGGCGGTGTCAGTGATTTGGATCGGCTTTTTCTCCAATTATTTCTCCCCCGATGTAAAGGTTACAGCGGTATGTTGCCGTGCTTTTTTGCAGGGCGCGGTTCTCGTTTGTTCAATAGGGTATGCAGAGCATTTATCACCCTCGGTCTCGTCTCCTGCGGCTCGATGATATCGTCTATATACCCCTTCTCTGCTGCTATATAGGGATTTGCAAATTTTTTCCTGTATTCAGCGACCAGTTCCTCCTTTCTCTTTTTCTTGTCCTCAGCCTTCTCTATTTCCTTTCTGAACACGATGTTCACAGCGCCGTCAGGGCCCATGACAGCTATTTCGGAAGAGGGCCACGCAAAATTAATATCTGCCCGGATATGCTTCGAGCACATGACATCGTACGCCCCGCCGTAGGCTTTCCTGGTAATGACCGTGATTTTCGGAACGGTTGCCTCGCAGTAAGCGTACAGCAGTTTCGCGCCGTTCCTTATGATGCCGCCGTACTCCTGGGCCGTGCCCGGCAGAAAGCCTGGAACGTCAACGAAGGTCAGCAAGGGGATGTTGAATGCATCGCAGAACCTGACGAAGCGGGCGCCTTTTGTTGAGGAATTTATGTCAAGCGTGCCTGCAAGAAAATTGGGCTGGTTTCCCACCACGCCCACTGGATGACCGTCAAGCCTTGCAAATCCAACCACTATGTTCTTTGCCCAGTACGGGTGCACCTCAAAGAAATCCCTGTTGTCCACAACCCTTAGGATGACGTCCTTGATATCGTACGGTTTATTTGGATCGTCGGGAACGATGTTGACCAGCTCCATGTCCTTCCTGTTCGGATCGTCGTTTGTCTCCATATATGGCGGATCGTCCAGGTTGTTGGAGGGTATATAACTGAGCAGCTTTTTTATCATCCTGGCACAGTCCTCCTCGTCCTCGCATGCGAAGTGTGCAACGCCGCTTTTCGTGTTGTGGGTCATGGCACCGCCCAGCTCCTCGAAAGTAACCTCTTCGTTAGTCACAGTTTTTATTACTTCCGGCCCTGTGATGAACATGTTACTGGTCTCTTTGACCATGAGTATGAAATCCGTCATTGCAGGTGAATACACCGCACCGCCAGCGCACGGCCCCATTATTGCAGAGATCTGAGGCACCACTCCGGAGGCTATAACATTCCTGAAGAAAATTTCCGCGTACCCTCCAAGGCTCACAACGCCTTCCTGGATCCTTGCGCCGCCAGAATCGTTGATACCTATGACCGGTGCACCGTTCCTCATCGCCAGGTCCATGATCTTGCAAATCTTTTCGGCGAATCGCCATCCCAGAGAGCCGCCAAAAACCGTGAAATCCTGGGAGAATATGTAAACAAGGCGGCTGTCGATGGTACCGTAGCCTGTAACAACCCCGTCCCCGAGAATGCGCTTCTTATCCATCCCGAAATCAGTGCATTCGTGCAGCGCAAAGGCATCCAGCTCGATGAAGCTTCCATCGTCCAGGACCTTCTCTACTCTCTCCCTGGCTGTGAGTTTGCCCTGCGAGTGCTGCTTTTCTATTCGTTCTTTTCCCCCGCCAAGCCTGGCCTGCTCTTTCTTTTCCCTCAGCTCCTGGATCTTGTCTTCCATGGTCATGGTATGCCTCCTTTTCATGTGATATTATCGAGCAACCGATTTTGGGCCTAATCCCCAAAAGGGTTTGGGTATTATAAGAATTGTGATAAACAGTCAAAAATCTATCACACCCATTACGAAATAAAAGATCAGCAATCGTTTTAGCATCTACTTCTAATCCTTTTTGTCCCCTTTTATACTCGACCTACTAACCACACTATCCCTCACCTCAATCTTCTCGCCAGTTACATAATCCCCATGTACAATTAGAGCATCATGTATATACTCCTTAATCTTGGTTCTCTTTTCAATCTCATCCAAAATGCAGTGATAGAAACCTATTAGTGATTCTTCATTTTCTGCAAAGGCTTTTAATATCAATTTAGATTTGGTTTTACCCCCTATAACCTCGACATGAATGGCATACTTAAGACCTTTTACACCCTCACAATAGAATCTTCCCACTCCACGAAACATTCCAGAGGCATCTGTAATTTTAGGTTCCAGCATATAGCAGTTGATATCCCTGACCACATCTACCACCACATCAAAAAGGGCTTTCGCCTCGATCGGGATTTCCTCAGTTGTTTCTTCAACCTTGATCATTCTGCTGACATTGTCCCGCCAACTATCCTCATCTGTTTGAACAACCTTCATCATAGGGCAGATAATTGCGGTTGTTTTGGACTCAATTTTCAGCTCTTTGTATTCTTTTATCTTATAATCATAATAGACCACTTTTCCAGATATACCCACATTTCCACATTCACCTTTTGGTCGAAGGTTAAATGTAACCGTTGCGGACTCTTCTGGTTGTAGGAGATCCAATCCTTTTTCATCCTTATCAAGGATAAAAACATTATCAGAAAGATAGAGTTTGGCCCTGATCCTTGCAATAGGTTCCTTAGAATTATTCTCAACTTTTACCTTATATACCACTTTTGCGCCTTTATAGGATATTGCGCTCTTTATGCCGATATTTTCAGTTGGAGGAATAGTTTCTTCATCAGGTGTTATTTGTGTGGAGATATCTTCTTCCCTCTCTGTTTCTTCAGAGGTTACTGGTGGTTGGGAGATATCTTCTTCCATTACTTTTTGTTCCACCTCCTCAGTAAGGGGAATAGATTGGATTTGGGGTCCACTAGAAACAGGTGAGACAAAGGGCGATATCTTGTAATACATCAAATTAGGGCCGTCCAGATGTCCTCCAATCTTGTCCTTTGTTAGAAGATATTTTACCATATCTTTGACCGCAACCTTACTGAACCCGGTTTTTTCTGCAACTTGAACCAGTGAAATAGTATTTTCTGAAGTCGATCCAAGTGAACCCATTATTGTTTCTTTTAATTTATCTCTTAAGCCTGGTAATCCTATAAAAACAAACGCGTTTCCAATAAATAGGAAAGGTATCCCCCATCCGATCCTGTTTATTTGACCAATAATTGCCAAGAGAATAATATAGGAGCAAATTTCCGAAGTTGTGACTATTGGAATTAAAAGAGGAAATTTAAATCTAAATGTTATTACAGAGAAAAGAGATAAGTATATGCATAAAAGGAAAGGCCATGAAATTAGCAAAGACATGGGCGTTATTTCATTAAAGCTATTCTCCACAACATAGTAATCCTCATAGTGATAATAGGTGTAGAAACCGTTGAACTCATATTTATCATAATAACTATCATACTCCTCTGGTTCGTAACTATAACTATACCATGGTCCTATTAAACCTATTATCATTAAAAATATCCCGAAGAATATTAAAATCCGTAGATTTGTTATTTTTTGATCTTCCATATTACCCTTCCATCACATAACTTTTTAACCTTCTTTCATGTCTCGCCGAAATTCAAACAAACGTGTACTCATCCTTCTCTCCAATCAACCTACATACTAAATCCTTTCCCCATAGCTCCTATATTATGTCTTCCACGGTAATGTTAACCTCCTTTTTCCGTGATATTCCTCTGCAATAGATTTTGGGTTTAATCCCCAAAAGGGTTTGGGTATTATAAGAATTGTGATGGGGATGAGGTGGCGTTAAAGGTTTGTTTATCATGAACTCAGGATATATAATGGATTTGCTTTAGAAAATTTTTATTTTTTTATTGTCAAATTGCTATTCTTTGGACTACATTGTATCGAGTATCAGATCTTCCCCCCTATTCTAAATCATCAGAACCAGATATTCTGCTCTTATGAACGATGCTATCCTTCATATCAATGCATATATTCCCAGAACCTCCGCCTCCAATACTACTCCTATTCACAACACAATCCACCATATTTATCGCTTGATTTATATTGATACTAGAGATTTCCATTGCTCCCTTTTCAGCTTTTACATTCGCTTTTAAGGTATCTACAACCTCACCAAGAAATGATGGCAAACCATGATCTTGGCTACAGTAGGCTGAAAAAGCTGTGTTCACAATGTCTAATTCCTTATCCTTGGTAATGACTGTTGTTAATAGATAAATTAAATTTTGTACTTTGGATTTTCCACTCTGCCAAATCATATAACTCTCAACACCATCAAAACTAAACTTCTTGATATCTACATCGTGCATATATTCCGTATGATCAAGCAATTTATCCCGAATATAGTCTACTGTTATGCCTTTTATGGTAAAGCCGGTTTGAGTGGATTCCAAAGTTTCTGTCATTTTTACATAATCGCCTGAAGTTATTATATAGGGCTCTATAAACGGGCATACCAACCCAGTGGCCTTTGGTCTGATTTTTTTAACCTGCAATTCACCTCTCGGATCTTTAAACTCCACAACTCCTGTGATTTTTGTATCGACGCACCTTAAAGGTTTTAACATGAAAATAATAGTTTGCGATTCACCAGGAGATAAATTATTGATATGAGCAATACCATTTGAATGAGGTTCAATTATATCAAGAGCCTTTCTTGGTGTGCTAATCCGAACGTCAATGTCGTTGATAGTAAAATCATAATCATTCTGTACTTTAACACCAAACTTTACTTTTTCACCCACGATAGTCATTATCCTTGTAACATCAACGGTAATTTCTTCAGACTCTTTAATGTCTGCTATTTTTGTGATAGTTTTAACTCGCTCCAATATTCCTGAAACAGATGCGTTGATCTCTTTTTGTCTTCTCTCGGCTTTATCTATAGCGGTTTCACTGCTAATGGTTTTACCCGCTCTCCAGGCCAAGATAATATCCCTAGCCTTATCCTCCAATTCCAAAATATTTTGTTCTCTCTCACCATTTAACTTGTTTAAACGCCAAATTTCATCTTTGAGAGCGATGATGTTCTCGTCAATCTCCTTTTTACGCCCTTTAGCCTGTTTGCCTGCTTTTGTCCTTCTTTTTGACATACCTTCATAGTTTGCTGAGATATCCTCAAGTTTATAAAACTCACCATTCAAGTTGTCTATTTTTTGTGGAATAGATTTATCATTTGAAAGTTCATTGTATTTTTCAAATAGTGGCTCAAGAGTTCTCAATAGCTCTTTTGGTGGCTTTTCATCTTTCATAACCTTTAAACTAGCAATCCAACTGATGAAATTGGAGGTATAGCTCCTCGATTCTACTATATTTTTTATACCTATCAAAGATACTAAAAATAATAGTATAATAATGATAATAACTATGATACCATAAAATATTAAATTATGAAGTTGTGGGAGAAAGTCGGAGTTGTCACCAATGCCATCGCCATCGATATCTCCCCATTCGCCGGGATCATTGGGGAAGACATCGAGATTAAGACCAGTGGTGGAGTCAGAAGCGGTCTTTCCAAGGTTCCATTCGTCAGGGTAGCTATCTCCATCGGAATCGAAACTTGCGGCCGGGTCAAAAGGAAAAGAATCTGTTAGGTTTGAATGGCCATCACCGTCATCATCTGGACAACCGAAATAATCTATGGTTGAATTACCCCAAACCGTCAGCATATGATCGGGTTGGTTCCCGTTTGGATTATCGCCATATCCATCATCGTCCGTATCATTACATTGTGTACGATCGAATGGAAATGCATCAGGGCTATTCCCTGTCTGGTTATCCCCATATCCATCTCCATCAGAGTCGTTCCATTGAGTTAAGTCCGCTAGGAACAAGTCAGGATTGTTACCAGTCGAATTATCTCCATATCCGTCGCCATCTGTGTCAATCCATTGCGTGTTATCATTTGGAAATGCATCAGGGCTGTTCCCTGTCTGGTTATCCCCATATCCATCTCCATCAGAGTCGTTCCATTGAGAAAAGTCCGCTGGGAACAAGTCGGGATTATTACCAGTCGAATTATCCCCGTATCCATCACCATCTGTGTCAATCCATTGCGTGTTATCATTTGGATATATGTCAGGGTTATTCCCAGTCTGGTTATCCCCATACCCATCTCCATCGGAATCATTCCATTGCGTTGGATCATCCGGGATTAAGTCGGGATTGTTACCTGTCGAATTATCCCCGTATCCATCACCATCTGTGTCAATCCACTGCGTGGAATCGGCTGGAAAGGTGTCTTTTACGTCTGCTATGCCGTCTGCGTCGGAATCGATACCTAATATCGTAATATTGTTGGTTCTAAATCCGGAAGCTAGACGAGTCCCATTGGGGCTCCACGAGATACATAACACGTCGGTAGGATATGCCGTTGTCTGTAAATTCGTCCATGTGCTCGTATTCCATATCCTGATTGTATTATCGTCGGATCCAGAGGCCAGGCGGTTCCCATTAGGGTTCCATGAGAGGCTACTCACCTGGGCTGTATGCCCTATGATTGTTTGAGTGTTATCCCATGTAGTGGTATTCCATATCTTGAAGGAGTTTTCGTTGGGAGGTACAGAAGCTAATTGGCTTCCATCGGGGCTCCACGAAACGCTCCTTACGGTTCCACCAGGCCAAGTTTGCGTATCTACCGTTTTGACAAGTCCCCAGGTGCTCGTGTTCCATATCCTAAGTTCATTGCCCGATCCGCCAGAGGCCATGAGGCTTACATCAGGGCTCCATGAAACGCAAGCCACCAGGGAAGAATACCACTCATGCGCAGTTAGCGTGTCTGTGTTCTGCCAAGTACTCGTATTCCAGATTTTGATTTTATAGTCATAGGACCCTGAGGCCAACTGTTTTCCATCAGGACTCCATGTAACGCTCGTAACAACGCCCGAATGCCCTATCAGTGTTTGTAGGTTTTCCCAAGTGCTCGTATTCCATATCTTGATTGTATGGTCGGCAGAACCAGAGGCTAATAGAGTCCCATTAGGATTCCAAGAGACGCTAAATACTTTATCAGTATGCCCTGTTAGTGTACGTGTAATCTGCCAAGTACTTGTATCCCATATTTTAATTTCATGATCGTTAGCTCCAGAAGCCAATAGGGTTCCGTTAGGATTCCACGAAACACTATGTACATAATTAGAATGCCCAATAAGGGTCTCTTCCAGTCCATAATTCTCTGCTTGAGAAGGTCCAGCTACAATAATCGCCAGTGCTATCATTCCAACGATAATCATAAGAACAATTACCTTTCCTTTCATGTTTTACATCCTACCTTTTCTATCGGCCGCCCTAACTCTCATGCGGATTGTTATCAGGCTTTTCTTTTTGCAGGAATCATATAAACCACCTCATCTAGAACGAAGTGGTAATGAATATACTTTGATATTTCCCCTTCATTACTTTTGGCCCTATCCCCACCTTACCAACTTTATTTATATTCCTTATTCACCATGTTCCAGCTTTCTCTTCCATTCTCACCAAATTTTAATGAATTTTATTCACTGAAATTAGGAAGATTATCACTCTACTATATTCTATTCTATTTTCGTCCCACAGGACGGGCAGAAAGTCATCCCCGCCTGAATATTAGCATCGCAGCTCGGACATTTGACCTCGTCTTTCTGAGGTTCCTGGGTTTGAACGCTAACCACAGGTGTCGGACTTCCCCCCTGCACCAATGTTTGCGGTACATCGGGTTTAGCAGCCTGAGTGAGTTTGGCCATCTGCTCTACCATCTCTAATTGATGTTTTTTCTCTATTTCCTGAGCTTTCTCGTAAATTTCTAAGTTAGACTTTGCCTTTTCAGGTTCCATTCTGATCCTTTCTTTCTCAATGCTTGCGTCCACCTTTTTTGACTCAAGCTGCATACCTTGATACATTTTTATCTGCTGATCAACCTCTTGTTTCTGTTTTTCCATCTTTTGTCTCTGCAACTTATCTTTCCATTTGATGGCCTCTTCAATTTCTTTATTATCCTGCTTTAACTCCATATCGTCAATTTCAATTTGAACCTTTTTTTCCTCTTTCTGAAGCATGATCTCGTGCATTCTTCTGCGCTTATCCACTTCCTGGGCATAGTCCTCCCACAAACGCTTGACATCGATCTCATTCAATTCCCCTGCTAATCTCTGGTCATGTGCCTGTTCTGCACGCTTTTTTAATATACCATGGTTTTTTTCCATCTCTTTGATTTCGCCCTCGTACTTGACGTCCTTTCTCGCATCATAAAGCTCCCATGCATTCCGATATTCCATCAATTCATCAAACGCGTTTTTATCCCAATTTGTGTACATTTTGATGAGCTTCAGACCCCACAACTCAAAGGTTTTTCGCATTTCAATTGATGCTGAGGTCTCTATATCCTTGATGATATTGATATTTCCATGAAATTCATCGGCAGAGTAATTCGCGATCTTATTTGATAAAACTGCAGTGGCCATCTCAGATTGTATCCTATTCTGCAATTGAGTCTTAGTTAAGGTATCTTTACCTTCCATCGCTCCTATTATTTTTATGGCCTCACTAACATTCACCTGGCATCTAACCGTACAGGTGCCATTTATTTCGGTGTGATCTTTCGAAGTTGCTTTCACTGGGAGTTCCAAATCCATTGTATTTGTGTCTACGAACAATAATAATTCGTCCTCGCCTTTCCCTGTAACTCTTTCCAGCCATCCCCCGAATCCGCCCCCAAAGTTCTTAAGTTTAGTCTGTGTAAGTTCCTCCTCTATTCTTCCGTCCTTAATTAAAACTGCAGCTTCCCCAGGTTCGATTATTACCTCCTTCTTGAAAAAACCTTTGATTTGGCCTTTCGGTATCTTCATAGCCAGTACATTCGCAGGATTTTTACCCATAAAATTCTTCCAGTGTATTGCCATTATTTCACCCTCCTTAAACAGTCCCTTCTGTTCTTATATTCGTCTCTACATGTTGTTACATACTGTCTGATCCTTTTCAACTCCCAAGCAGTATCTCTATCCTCTCTATCTATTATGGCGAGTTCCAGCTTCTTGCTCGCTTCGGTAATATTCTCGATACTGCTGATTAATTTTTTATCGTGCTCGATTAATTCTTCCAGGGACTTCTTATTGATCGATTTTTGTTCCGAAAAAAAGGGATATTTATGCCCTGTTTCTGACAAATTGATATCGTTTAAAAGAAGATCCAGCTCATCGATTGTCTTTTTTGCTGTGTTGGTTGTATCGTCATCCTTCTTGCTGTGCGATTCCTCAACGATATTCATTAGATGGCCTCGAGATTTGCCTATCTCATCCATCAATTTCTTTCGCACAGCGAGATCATCCTCTTTCCTCTTATCGAGTTTATAACCCGAATACTTTCTACCTATCGATGCAATCGATGAAGCAACACCTTTTATTGCGCTTGTGGCTACAACCCCTTCAAACATTCAATCACCTCCATTCTTTACTACTTTCAGCCTAATTAAATTTTGTGTAAATTTTTTTATAGCTCTTTATCTAGACCCCCTTTAAGATCCGATCGATCTCATCCAATGCCATCTCTCTTTGTGATGGTAAAAGGCCTTGATTCTTGGATATTTCATTAAGTGCTGGGAGAGCGGCTTTACCCAATCCGCTTAACATTTTAGTGGCTTTTTCTCTTTCACTAGGAAGAAGCTCTAAATTCATGGCAGTCTTTTTTAAATCCTCTATTGTAGACTCCTGTAATGGTGGGCTATTGATCCACATTTCTATGGCTTCTGCAACAGCTCTTGACAGATCACCTTTTTTGCCGCCAAATCTGTTTATCAATTCGATTCTCAGTTCTCTTTCAATATCGTCAGGAATAATTAGGTCTAATCTACCCACTGGTTCACCAATCCTATATTGATTTTATGCTTTAAATAGTTTGGGGTTATCCGCTTATGTGGTTAAACACTTAACCACTTAAACACAAGCTTTAAATACTTTAACACATATACACTTAAGTGGTGATATGGTGAAAAAACAACAGAAAGACCTTAGGAAGCTGCTGCATCTTCCTAATGGAAATTCTGTTGGCCAGGTAAAGGGGGATAGCCTGGTAAAGCTTCTAATTGGCAGGGGAGAAAGCCCGATTTGCTCATTCTCTGATTTTCAAGAAAGGCAGAAAATAGAAGTCATAAAGAAGATAGCCAATAAAAATCAAAATGAAATAATAGCGGATTGTCTACGACCCCACAATAATGGGTTTACAAAGGAGTTTTCGGATAAGGGAACTGGCATAAAGAGCCTGCATTCAAGATTGGAAACCTTTAAAACTGCCAATTTACTTGAGGTTTCTGACCCTTATCGACCGTTTGTTAGCACTTTTTCTGATATTACTATCCCCTCCTTGGTTGATGATTCCCAGAAGTATGTTACGATCCGGGAGGCGTTCCTGATAAATGATGCCGGGAATGTTGTATCACATGCTGCACGCCACGGTGCGAATACACTGGATGAGCATATAGTTGGATCGATGCTGAGCGCTGTACAAGCCTTTGTGAAAGATGCCTTCGGGGACGAAGAAAGTGCAGAAACAGGCCTGGAAACACTGGTATACGGAAACACAAGAATTTTAATTGAACACGGCGAATTGGTTTTCCTTGTGGTTGTTTTCTCGGGTGCGGAGCCAGAAGGAATACGGGAAGACCTGAGAAAACTCCTCAAGAAGATCGAGGATAAGTATTACGATGTTTTAAAGGACTGGGATGGAGATCTCGTTAAAGTAAAGGATATAACCCAAATCATCCAAGATCTTATATTTATAAGGTACAGGATAGGACGAGGTTTAAGGGATATAGACCTGAAGAGTGAAAAGGATAGACATAAGGGTCCTGGACTTTACATTCAGGGAACGCATGTTAGGCATGAGGGTATACGACAACATGAAGAGTATAAGGGCATACTGCAGCTACTTAAGACCACGTCAACTCTTAGAGAGCCCCAAACCTGCATAATTGCTTCATAGGCCAATATCCTTTGAAAAACAGATGGCCAAAAACCATTGAGTAGCTGAGCGAATTGAGAATTCGATATATTTGATTAAATGGAGTCGTTTCGATGATCCAAAAGGCTGATAGAAGTTTGGAGGTTATTACTCGAGGTGGAAGAGGTTTAGCCTCCTCTATCGCAAGGTTTTTATCGCTACATTGCATTGGCAAATTGGAGAGGGTTGCTAAAGGTAAGATGAAGTGTTAATCCATCTTTGGAGGATAATATGAGAATAAAAACTGCGCTGGTGTGTTTCGCTTTCCTTCTGATAGTATTGCATTTGAATTTAGAGAGTGTAAACACACATGCTCAGCCACCAAGCCCAACATTATATGATCCCGGGGATGTTGATAACGACGGTAACTACTCCATTGAATGGAGTGATGTGTCTTCACATCCAGTTGAAACGCTCAATACCAGCTTACCAATAGCTGTAGATACAACTTCTGCCATCTGGGATGGTAAGTTTGCTTATATTTTTGGGGGGCAGGGTAATGGGGAGGCCATCGTCCGATTCGACCCTTTTAATGAAACTGTAATCACACTCACGGCTCGTCTTAATCCAGGCAGAGAGGGGACCTCAGCGATTTGGGATGGACAGTACGCATATATATTCGGAGGATGGGCACCGTGGGGGTCGCCAGTCCTTCGTGATGACATTATAAGATTCGATCCAGTAAACGATACCGCTACCAAACTCAATGTTACCCTCCCTTCGGGTAGAGAACGTACCTCTGCGGTTTGGAATGGTCAATTTGCCTACATTTTTGGTGGGAGTGGTTCTAATGAGATCATTAGATTCGATCCAAAGACTGAAAATGTTACAAAGCTAAATGTTTCTCTTCCCACTGGTAGAGATAGTACATCTGCATTTTGGGACGGACAATATGCCTATATTTTCGGAGGTCACCGCAAATATAATGGAACCCATTATCACTATGATGAGATTATAAGGTTTGATCCCATTACTGAAGATGTGACTGTTCTCGATACTCATTTACCTTCACCAATCGGTTTGACTTCAGCGGTTTGGACTGGTCAATATGCTTATATTTTCGGTGGATCAAACTATCCGCAAAATTATCCATATTATCTATCCAAGGATATTCTGAAATTTGACCCGTTGAATAATACAGTATCTAAAACAGCAACTTTTTCGCCTAGAGCGGATACATCTGCTATTTGGAATGGCAAATATGCTTATATATTCGGTGGATATCGTTATTCTCCTTTGGGAGGTGAACGTTTAGACGATATTGTTAATTTTGATCCCTATAGGATAGTAAATACACTCGAAGAAGACGACAATCCCGAGTTTACAACACCCTCCACCGTTTATTATGGGTATAATAACCACTTCAATATTACTAATAAATCTGATGGCATCTATTATTACAGAGTAAATGCTTCCCATCATGTTGAAGGATCGAGTAGCTGGAACAA
The DNA here is from genome assembly GCA_965371185.1 of uncultured Thermoplasmata archaeon. GTDB lineage: Archaea > Thermoplasmatota > Thermoplasmata. Next base: position 1,820 of record CBDUXN010000071.1, on the reverse strand, counting down.
TACGGTATCAATGAAGGTAGTACATAAACCGCGCATAATTTTGAGCCCCTCTGTAATATCTAAAACTGATATAACTGCGGTGATTGTGTGGACAACCGATAAACTGAGCGATAGTCTAGTTGAATATGGCAACACGACGAGTTATAATAAAGTCGTGAGTGACACAGAACTTGTGACCAGCCATTCTATTGTATTAACCGGTTTATCTCCAGGCACAATTTATCATTACCGTGTTTCTTCGACAGATATATATAAAAACAGCCCAACTGTAAGTTCTGACTTTACCTTTGAAACAAATATTGTTGCAGATAAAGATCCTCCAGAAATTACTTCTGGACCGATTTCATATGAGACAAATAACTCGGCCACAATAATCTGGAAAACCCATGAATTAAGCGATAGTGCTGTCAATTATGGAACTACAGACCTATTTGGAACTATAAAAATGGTTTCTTCTCATGTGATAGACCATGCGGTCACCTTAACTAATCTGAATCCTGGAACACTTTATTATTATCAAATATCCTCAACAGATCCCAGTGGTAATGTTCTCACATTAAATGAGAATTATTCATTTACAACGGACTCAGTGGGGGATTTAGAGCCTCCTGATATAATTAATGGTTCTGTTTCAGTTTCCGATACTAGTGCAATTATATCATGGGTGACTGATGAACCAAGTACAAGTGTGGTTGATTACGGTCTAACCGATTATTATGGGTCAATAAATTACGATAATACGCATGTCACATTTCATAATACAACTATCGTTGGTTTGACCCCCGAAACGACTTACCATTTCCGAATAAACTCAGTGGATGTCAATAATAATGGACCTACCATTAGCTCCGACTACAATTTTACTACCACAGTAATAAACAACCCCCCTCTTGTATCTGCATTTTCTTTGAAGAATGGAGATACCATCTCAGGAACAGTTAGAGTTACCGGTAATGCAAGTGATTTTGAGGGAACCATAGTGAGAATAGAGATCAAGATAGACTACGGTGTTTGGCAAACAATTACAGGTACTTCTGACTGGTTGGTGGATTTAGATACAACGGCTCTTGAAAATGGATATCATATAATATCTCTTAGAGCTTGGGATGGAACAAAGTACTCAGAGGAGAGAATGATCACTGTGGACGTTCAAAATAAAGTTGAACCTACCTTTCCATTGGATGTTTTAGCGATAGCTCTAACAATAGTTAGCATTTTAGTTACAATTGTTTTATCAATACTATTCCGAGCAAGGGAGAAAGAAGAACACAAAATTATGATTGATCTGGGAGAGGAAAATAAGAAAACGCTTAAGAATATCAATAGTATCGTAGAAACAATATTAGTTGAAAAGAAAGAAGAGGAGGAGTCAGTAAAAATTGATATTGATTTGAGTGAGCTTAATTTACTGAAGGACGAATCCTTAAAAATTACGAAGAAAATGAAAATAAAAATTTCCAAGGATAATGTGGAAAAACTTGGGAATAAGTTTGTAGAATGGAAGATGTCACCGGCGATACCTTGTACGTCGAGCGAATCGGCGCTACCGAAGCGTCTTTGATTGCCGACCGACACGGTGACACTCCTCAGATTGACACTCCTCACAGTAGACGAAAACTGTCAATGGCAGACTACAACTGGGCTGATTTGATTGACAACGTTGATAGGCTCAAAATGCTTATCGACCCCGATTCAACTTATGCCCAGAACGCTGTAATGGCGTTCAACCGCTCAATAGACGACGTGATAATCACGGCGTTGGGCGGCGCTGCTTATGGTGGTCACACAGGTGGTACTACGATTAACAACTATGATGCCGG
>CBDUXN010000070.1:0-15910 GCA_965371185.1 uncultured Thermoplasmata archaeon | reverse complement strand
AATAAACCAAGCCCCCTCCCAGATCCTGGAATTCCCCCAGGCCAGTCCTCCAAATTCCTATATGAAATTCGGTGTACGATCCTCGATTTTATATGAAATCCGGTGTACAGGCATATATGAAATCCTGTGTATATCAACCGAAAATCATATACGAAATCCTGTGTATACAATATAAAATATGATTATATTTCTGTCAGCTCCAAAACCCGACTTTTATCCTCAAAACAGATTTTAAAACGATCAAACAGACCTATTCTGCCCAGGATGTTGAACCGCACGAGAAGTTCATCGGATATGAGCACATCTGTATCGAATTCAACATCGCTCACCTTCATCCTAATATTATGGATGTAAGCGCAGATATGCCCCCCAATACCGATGGGAAACATCTTCTTGCCCGATTCGACATCTATATTGAGGATCTCTGCAAGTTCCCTCTTGAATATGCTGTAAGTGGCACCGGAATCAACATACGCCTTCGTGATAACAGAATCAGTGGAAGAGGTTAATTCCACGTCAATCAAAGGATAAAAATTGTCCCCGATTTGGGTGTAATCGAACCTCAAAGGATGCACACCTCTTCCTCTTTTGTGGGGACCTGGAAAATTATAGGTTTTGCGCACCTTTTTTTTGCTTCATCATATGCCGCCTTAGCGTTTTTACCGCTGGCTACTACTTCACCCTCGCAGATACAAACCCACAATCCTTCATATTCTTGAAGGTTGGTATTCATCTATTCACCTGAGGATAACTATAGTGTTTCTTAATATTAATTGTTTTGCTGTAAAATACATTATTACAGCCCACCAAACACCTCACTCACCATCTCCACAGCCGTGGTCGAGCTCCGGCGAATCCGACATAGATCTCGCCATCTCCAACACCAAAACAGGGGACTCGGAAACCAAGCCGCCTCCCATTCCCTGGAATTCCCCCGAGCCAGTCCTCCAAAATCCTAAATGAAATTCGGTGTACAGCTCAATACGAAACTCGGTTGATATCAACCGGAAATAATATACGAAATCCGGGTGATGAACAGTAGGATGGTTAACTAAGGACCTTTAAATTATGCCGAAACAATAAAATAACAATTTATACATATGTATAAATATGTCACAATCAAAGGATCGTGTATCGACGGCGGTTTCACTGCCCATGGGCCTTGTCAACGAGATCGACCACCTTATAGAAGAAAAGATTTTCAGCTCGAGATCAGAAGCACTGAGATACGGTGCCAGGCTGGCGGTTCTCTTCTACAAAAGGGCGCACTTCCGGGCTGAAGAATACGGGTACGAGGAAACAAAGCGCAGGCTGAAGCGTGGTAAACGTGTATCTTGACACCGACTGCATTTTGGCTCTGGTGAAGGATTCAGACTGGCTGAAAAAACCTGTGGAGCAAAGAATAAAGAAGGAAAAGAGATTATGCACCTCGGTCCTGTCAGTTGTGGAATCAAGGTTGATTTTGATGAGGGAGGAAAATATTGAGTCTGCGCTAGGGGTTGAGGAAAAATTGAAAAATCTCCACATCAAACTACTTCCTCTGGAGGAAAATATACTTTCTGAATCCAACAGTTTAATGGAGGAGTTCGATTTTCTTGCTACCTTCGATGCCCTTCATATTGCCACGGCGAAACTTCACAAGGAAAAGATTCTGTCAACGGATCACATATTTAAACTGATACCGGATCTTTCCGTTGAGGATCCAAGAGGAGATTGATTATCAATCATTCGCTTTTTCTACCCACCAAACACCTCCGTAACTATCTCCACAGCCGTGGTCGAGCTCCGGCAAATCCGACATCGATCTCGCCATCTCCAACCCCAAAACAGGGAATGCGGTCATCGTGGAGGTCAAGGTACTAAACCATATTTGTTGCGAAAATTAAATATAGACACAGGGTATAGAGATATAAGGAGATAAAATATGCATACGGGGGAAGAAATATTGAATCTGCTGCAAACAAATAGAACGAGAATCAGGAAGTTCGGTGTGAAAAGGATCGGGCTGTTCGGATCGTATGCCAGGGGAGAGCAGGGATCAAAGAGCGATATTGATGTTCTAGTTGAGTTTGACAAGGGAAAAAAGAATTTTGATAACTATATGGATCTTAAGTTCTACCTTGAAAAACTGTTTGGCCGCAGGGTAGATCTGGTTATCAACGAATCTATAAAACCATCGCTGAGGGAACCGATATTGAATGGTGTGACCTATGCAGCGTGATTATAAAACTTATTTTGAAGACATTTTGATGGCCATAGGCAAGATCGAGAGGTATACTGAGAAATTGAGCTTTGAGGATTTCAAGGCTGATGAGCTGAAAGTCGATGGAGTGGTAAGAAATCTGGAGATTATTGGAGAAGCGGTCAAGAAAATACCTTCCGAGATAAGGATGAAATATCCAGAAGTGGAATGGAACAAAATCGCAGGTGTCAGGGATATTCTTATACATGCATATTTTATTGTGGACCTTGAAATTTTATGGGGGATTATAGAAGAAAAGCTACCTGCTTTCAAGAGAAGAGTCATCCAGATTATGGATGAAACAGATAAATAAACCAAGCCCCCTCCCAGATCCTGGAATTCCCCCAGGCCAGTCCTCCAAATTCCTATATGAAATTCGGTGTACATCCACAGGAAATCATATACGAAATACGGTGCATACCACATAAAAATATATCGGAATAGTATTTAAATCAACCTCGATTCCGATATATTAGAAAAGTATATAAATTGTCAAAAGTGTGCATTTTAACTGCAAATTTTATATATAAAGTGTGCATTACTATTTAACATGAAAAAGAGCGCAATAAAGGAGATCATCGAGGATCAAGCCGAAGAAAGGGAAAGAATTTACAAAAATGAGAAAATAATCGAAAGAGAGCAGCTGGATTATTGGAAGAACTACGTCCAAAATGAACTTGTGAAGGTTACGATGGGTGTCAGAAGATCAGGCAAAGCGGTTTTCACGCATCTCCTTCTTAGGGATAAAAAGTACGCCTCCGTTAATTTTGATGATGAGAGGCTCGCTTTTGCAGGAAGGGAGGATCTTAACACCATACTGGAGGCTCTTTATCACCAATATGGCAGTTTTAAAGAACTGCTGATAGATGAGGTCCAGAATATTCCCGGCTGGGAGCTCTTTGTGAACAGGCTTCAAAGAAACAAAATAAATCTGTTTGTAACCGGTAGCAACGCGAACCTTCTGAGCCAGGAACTTTCAACTCATCTCACAGGCAGGACAATACAGATAGAGATGCTGCCGTTCTCGTTCAGGGAATTTCTGGTCTGGAAGGGTTTAAAGAATCCAAAAACCACCACCAAAGGTCGAGCTATGCTCAAGAGATATCTTGAAGAGTACATCAAAATCGGTGGTTTTCCAGAGGTCGTCAAAGAACCAGAGATGAGGAAGATATATCTATCCTCTCTTTATTCTTCAATTATAGCAAGGGACATCATATCTAGACATAGTATAAGATTCGTAAAGACCTTCAAAGAGATGTCTTCTACGATCATCTCCAACTTTTCTAACCTTATCACTTACAACAAATTAAAGAAGACACATGAAATAAAAAGCGTACACACCGCAAAGAACTACGTGGATTATTTATCTGAGGCCTATCTTGTTCAGCTCGTTGATAAGTATTCACCAAAGCCAAAAGAGGTGGTGAATTCTCCAAAAAAGGTTTATATCATCGATACAGGATTGATAAACACGATATCTCATTCTGTTACAGAGAACTTCGGACGTTTAATGGAAAATGTGGTTTATTTAGACCTAATGAGAAGGAGATCCTCTGATAGGGCACTGGAGATGTATTATTGGAAAGACTATCAGAATAGAGAGATAGATTTCATACTCAGGAGAGGAAAGAAAATCGTCTCCCTTATTCAGGTAACAAATGCATCTGGTGGGGATGAGGTAGATAACAGAGAAAAAAGAAGCCTTTTAAAGGGCTCTGAATTATTAAAATGCAATAACTTGAAAATAATCACATGGGATTACAAAGAAGAGGAAATCATCGACAACAAGAAGATTGAGTTTATTCCGATATGGAAATGGCTTCTGGATCTCACTTAAATTACGCTGCATCGATTTTGAACCAAAGATTTCAGGAAGGTCCTGGTGATCTCTGAATTTGCAGAAGGCCAGAGGGAGGAATGCATGGAGATTGTAAGATAAAACCGCACCCACCTCCCGCAGATGGCATGCCAAACCCGAGTGGCGGCAGCCGGTAACTGTATATAATATTCGGGTGATGATCCTAGAATCAAGATGCCATATAACTCAATACTTTCATCTAACCCCCAGACCCGGACTTATATACCCTGATCCACATTATATCCATAAAGTGACTTTGAAAATGAATTGCCATAGAAAGTTACTTAAGGGGCTGGTAATATTATTAAATTGGTGAAGAGGATGCCGTTAAGTCAAGAGCATGAGTGGTTCATCCAAAACTCAGGCGAGCTGTCAAAAAAGTACCCAGGGAAGTACCTGGCTATAATCGGGGAGAAGATCGCAGCAATGGGTGCCACTGCTTCAGAAGCATTTAGGAGGGCCAAAAAAGACCATCCTGATGAAAAAATATCCATTGCCTACATTCCCACTGTCGAAGAGACGGTGACCTTGTTATGAATTTTCCATATATTTTTCTTGAGGGGGAGGTACCTGCCCATTGTTCCCATTGAGCTTAAAGGCGAGGAATGGATAGAGCTAAGGGCCTTTGTGGACAGCGGTGCAAGTTACAGTATTTTCCATGCTGATATCGCTGAGATATTGGGAATAGATCATACAAAAGGTGAAAAAAGCCACATGACCACAGGAGATGGAGCTCGAATACCCGTCTATATCCGCGATGTAGAGGTTAGATTCGCAGAAGTGGAATTCACCGCAAAGATTGGCTTCTCGGATAAATTGGGCATCGGATTCGATATCCTTGGCAGAAAGGATTTCTTCGAGAGATTTACAGTGTGCTTCTCCGAAGTGGAAAAGATGATCCAGTTTATAAAGTAATGGATATCAAACTTTTCTAATTTCACAAGATAGATTCTAATGATCTCGGAATTTGCGGAAGGCCAGAAGGAGGAATGCATGGAGATCGTGAGATAAAGCCGCACTTGTCTGGCTTTTCGTTCAATATCAAGTGCGCCAACTTGTAAATTATCTTCAATTATCAATGCTGGTATTCGCTAATTTACAAGAAGAAGGGGATAGACGAGGTTCTGGAATTCTGGGATATCCTGAGTTTTGTGATTGATAAGGTGGAAGTAAACAAAAACTATAGGGATTCGGAGTTTTTGCAGACTGTGAGGCTGTTGAAGGTGTATGGGTTTTTGACACACTAAGGTAGAATATATGCAGATTATACAGGAACAACTGAAAAATATAAATAGTGGTAACAACCATTACCATAATGGTGATTACCACGATTGTAGAAAGGTATGAAACAGGTATTGCCAAAAAGGCGAAAAAATATCTTCTGATTTACGGGAGAAGAAAAGTCGGAAAGACATTCATGGTAAAGAATTTTCTGAAGTACGATATTTATATTCTTATTAAAAGAGGAGGGGGAATGTATATTGAAGGTGGACCAGTTAAAACTCTTGATTCTTACCAGCAATTTACTGAATTCTTGTCCGCATGGCTGTCTGAGAACAAAATCGTTGTTGTAGATGAGTTTCAGCGTTTACCCGAAGAATTTCTGGAATTCTTGCAGCTTCAATATCCCAATGGAAGGGTGATTCTGACAGGTTCATCCTTCCACATTATAAAAGACGTGATCTCTGAAAAGTCACCGATACTGGGATTGTGTTCTGATCTACGATTATCTCTTATTTCACCTCTGGATATTTTCAATGGTTTGGCGAAAACATTGAACAAGCAGTCCGCTTTTGAGCTTTCTCCATACTTTTCCGATCCCTGGGTGATTCCGTATCTTTCAAAGAACAATAACAATATCGAAGATATATTGCTGCTCTCTAAAAGCACTGTCAATGCACTTATAGGAGAGGTCTTCTTGGAAGAAGAAAAGAAATTATCCCAGGTTTACGAAGGTATCATCCGCTCATTAGCCTTGGGTAAATGGAAACTCGGTATTATGGCCGATTTACTGTATTCACGGAATGTGTTGAAAAAACCTGATCAACATCTGGTGAAACCGTATTTAAAAAATATGGCAGCAATGGATCTGGTAAAAAGGATTCCGATCTTTAATAAAAAGGAATTCAAATACATGATCAAATCATCAATAATGGAATTGAGTTTTATGCTCGATGAAAAACATAATTTCTTCCAGCAGGATATATCCCGAAAAACCTTAAAAAAAGAAATTTCGAATATTTTGCCAAAACATATTGAACGATTTGTTGGTGAATTATTTGCCCAAATCTATGATGGTACATATGAATATTTTTATTCAAAAGACTTTGATATCGACTTCATCATAAAAAGGCGGAAAAAGGTCTTAGCTTCTGGAGAAGTGAAATGGGGCAGACCAAGTAAGAATGATATCGATAATTACATTTCACGAACAAAACATATCCCTGGCGATAAGATATTCTTCTCAAGAACCAAAGTAGATGATGAAAGAGTTATTTCATTAACGCCAGATAATATTTTAGATTGGATTAAAAGAAAGGGGACATAAAAGGATTATTGATCCTCCACAATTATTACCCCCGCCCCGAGCAGGGGGCGTGGCCCAGCGCAGGGGTGGAAGGTATGGAAAATGCCCACCCTCGAAACCATTCTATTCAAATGCCGAAAGATAAAGATGAATGTTTTTCCTGTCCAAAAGATATGATTTCTTGATGTGCCAGGGCGGTTTCCATTTCTTAAGCCCTTTCGTGACCTCGAATCCAAACTGCCTGTTCCTGTGAACACAAACCACATCAACCTCCGTATGGTTTCGCCAGTAATATACTGGGGAAAACCTTGATAGATGTGACGCTACCACAGCCTCGTATATCCACTCATCAGTTACTTTCTGGTTTATATATCCACTCATAACCTTGAAGATGAACGGATCAGTAAAATGGACCTTTTTGTTCTTCTTATAATCCACTTTAGAATCCGGTCTCATATGATTTAAAACCAAAAGTGATTGTATTCCTTCAAGCGTTTCAATATAACCCCTTACGGTATTGGGAGAATTGATGCTTGTCTGAGAAGATATCGAATTCCAGGAAATCGGAGTTCCCTGCGCTCTGAGTAAATAAGACAGTATTTCCTTCATGAACTTATCACTCTTTCCAGCCCTGGCCCAGTCGCCTCTCAGCCAATCAAGATACGTTCTCTCGGTCTCCACACTCACCTTCTTGAACTTGACATAATCCCGTATACTTCGGGGGAAACCTCCCGTTCTGATATATTCACCGAAGAGTCTCTCCAATTTTTTTGAAAACAATCTGTTGGCCTTTGAATTGTTATCCAGTTTAGACAAACCACCGCTTTTAATTTCCAAACCGCTAAGTACCCTGGCATATGCTGAAAAGGAAAGTGGATGCAGCAGGAAATCCTTTCCATTCCCCCTTCGACCCGGAAATGTTTCCTTTTGTTTTAACAGGTCGATTCTCGCCGATCCGGTAATTATAAGGACATCTTTATTAAACTCTCCCGAATCGATCCTCGCTTTCACGGACCTCCACCATTCGGTAACGAACGTGATTTCATCCAGAAATATCACGCACTCCTTAATCCTCCATGCCTTTCTTGCTGAAAGGTAATTGTCCAAAACCTCGCCCAATTCCTTGTGATCAGTGAGTTCATCGCAGGAATAATAAAAGATGGACTTCCTGGGTTTCTTATTGATGAGTTCATGGATAAGTATCTTTAATGTTGTTGTCTTTCCCACCTGCCTTGGGCCCGACAGGAAATGTAATGAAAAGGGTTTGAGAGTTATTTTGTTTACAACTTCCGGTACCCATTGAATTTCAGCGCTTTTCCATTGTTCGTACAATATGTCAGGTTCATCCATCCACCAAGGGTTATATCTTTCCATGGTTAAAGAAATGGAATAACTACTATATAAATCATTTGCAATCTCATTGCAAATACCTATTTAAATGATTTGCAATAATTTTGAACATTAATTATACCACAATATTTCCCCGCCCCGAGCAGGGGGCGTGGCCCAGAGGGGCGGAGTTGCATGAATTTCGGACCCACTTCAAAGGGAATTCGTGCAAGAGGAGGAAGCTTGCCTTCCTACGGAGGTATGGAAAATGCCCCTCTTCACCCTTCAACAATCTCCCTCAACCTCCCATAAATCCCCACCATCGCCATCGTGTCCATCTTACAGTATTCTAATAACGCATTCCTCAATCTCTCCTTCTCCTCACCCTCGCTTTCTATCATCTTCACATAACCTGCCTGCGCCAAACCTCCATCGTTTATCTCTAGCCCATCATAGCTCAGCTCCGGTGCAACCACAGGCAGAACATTCTTTATACTCGTCGAACCAAAGAACTTGGAATCCGTGTAGAATTTCAAGAATATCTTCTCCAGGTCCCAGAGTCTGCCAACAATGTTATGGAGTTTCTGTTGCCTATCCGGAAACACACCAGCAAGGTTCTTCAGGATCCCTCCTTCGAAACTTTTATGGTAGACAACGATAGGGCCGGAATCCCCTACACTTTCAATAAGGCTCCGAACAAACCCCGGTCTAGAATCATCTAGGCCCTCGGCAAGGAATTCCCTGTGCTCCAAATTACCCCCCGAAAGAATGTGAAGGGACCACTGAAAGGGTATCTGGTTGTAAGGGCTGCTTTGGGAGTACCTGGGAATCGCCCAGTTCATGGTCTCGAAGTCCATGAAATATATGGGCTCTTTAAGAGTGTTCAGCTCTCTTTTTATATTCTTATCGTCAATTATCGGTATATTGTTTAAGGCCGAGTGCACGAATCTTTTTTGTCTAATATTAAGGCTGTATCCTTCTGGAAGATCCCCAAGAAAAATGATTTTATTGCCGAACAGGTCCCACTTCTTGGCCCAGCGGAGCCTTGGAATGTTGAAGATCGATATCTCAGGTATCTTACTCCAGCATTCATCTTCCAGTATGCAGTCATAGGGGCCGCTGCATTGGGGCCCGATTTCGATTTCAGGTGGTTTAAACCCACCAAGCGCCTCTTTTTGGGCCTTGACATGACCTCCAACATCTGGTAAATGAACCAGGACATCGTCTGTGACATCTTCTATTTCGAACAGGTTTCCTGAATCTGGATGGACATAATCACTGTTCAGGTGCATTATGAATGTCTTGTTGACTCCAAAGCCTGCACCCTCCAAAACATACCTTTGGACAGCCACATCGGGAATATGCACCTCCTTTACACTTGTTCCGGACTTCACCTCTATGATGTCGAAAACTTTTTCACCAGCCCTTCGCAGTACATCGACTCTCATCAGAACCTCATCGTGGCAGAATGTAGCCTCGAAGATCATGGGGGTTTTATCATCGATTCTTTTCTGGGTTCTTCCCAAAACAGTGCCCCAGGGATCACGCTCTATCAATACACCATCGGGGAACTGCTTTCTTGCAGCCTCCAAGACCTCCTTGCCCTGCCTGAATTTAAGTTCAAGAGCTAAATCAACTTCTTCTTCCATGCTTTCCTCTGCATAAAGCAATTTCAAGCACTGGAGGCCTTTACAGTATTTTCCTTTGGTGAGGATGTAATCAGAGGGCATGAACTTCTGTAAGGTTTTGGAAGTATATTAGGGATGTGATTCTATAAAAAAAAGCAAAGTCAACGGACATCTCCACCATCTTCAAGTCCTCATTCCCAATTCCCCCGTATAATCATTTATATCCCGCTCCGAGCAGGTGGCGTGGTTAAGTGGACCAGAAGGTATGGAAAATGCCCCCCCTCGAAACCCTTTTCAAACCACACTAAACTGACTCCAGATGGCTGAAAATCAAAGAATAATATCTCCGTTAAGTATTTATTATCGTTTCAATATACGATTATACGGGAGATTAAATGACAACTACAGAGACGATGTATTTGATTGAACATTCAAGTGAAATTGAAAATGAATACGCTGGAAAATACATTGCCATCCATGAGAATAAAGTTGTGGCTGCTGGTCGAACAATTCATGAAGTATATGAGGTTACAGATAAAATTGGAGTCAAGAATCCTTTGATCACATATGTTCCAAGGGCAGGTGAGGAGTTGCTTCTGGTATGACTGTTATCCCATACATAGAATGGAGAGGTAGGGCTTCTCCTCTTGTTACGACTAAATTATCGATCAATGATAAGAGTGTAATAACATTGGCCTATTTAGATACTGGAGCCACATACTTCGTGTATAACAGCGATTTTTGTGAAAGGCTCGGTTTAGATTTATTAAAGGGCGAAAGAGTTGATATTACAGTGGGTGATGGAGGTTTAATACCAGTATATATGTATGATGTTAAAATCCAGATCGAAGATTTGGAATTCAATGCTAAAATAGGTTTTTCAGATAGACTTGGAACTGGGATTAACATCTTGGGAACGGAGACTGTTTTAGATGAATTTGTTGTTTGTTTTGACGGGATAAAGAAAGAGATAAGATGGGAACATTAATCATATACCCTCAAAACCACCTTCTTTAACTCTCCCGCGAGGTCAAGAAACCCGCTCCGAGCAGGGGGTTGGTGAAGCCGAGGCAGGCGGAATTGCAGGAATTACGAACACACTTCAAAGGTAATTCGGGCAAGAGGAGGAAACTTGTTTTCCTACGAATCGAAGGAAGAGAATCGATAATATGCTTTTTCTTTTCCTTCTCACTAAGCTGATACACTGTTGAGAAGAGGAAATCTCTGATTTCCTCTAAAGGTATGGAAAATGCCCCCCTAAAAATCCAGCGAGCCCTAAGGGTCCCAAAAATGTTTAACAAACCCAGTAATTACTACTCAGACATCTTTACCAAAACAATTATACACTTTAATTTTAGTCATACTAAAGTTAAAACACACTTTAATTTTGGTAAGATTTAAATACCATGGTTTGTATTTGGAAATCGATGTATGTTGAAAGAGATGTCAAGGAGCACTTCAAATCCCTCTTCGAAAACTACAACATGGTTGCGGTGGTGGGAGCAAGACAATCGGGAAAAACCACATTTCTCAAAGAACAGATGAAAACCCGCGATTCATCGTATGTGCTATTTGATGATCCCGATGCCAGGGCATTGTTTGACGAGGATGTAAAGAAGTTCGAAATGCAGTATGTCGAAGGCCACGAACTTTCTGTACTAGACGAAGTCCAGTACTGCAGAGATTCCGGCCCGAAACTGAAATATCTCGTGGACAGCGGGCGAAGACTCTGGATCACCTCCTCCTCGGAAATCCTGATGTCGCAGGAAATACTCTCGTACCTGGTTGGACGTGTATCCATTGTTCGATTGTATCCTTTCTCGTACAGGGAATTCTTAAGAGCCAAAAACCAAAAGGCAGCAACAAATGCAATTTCAAAAAGATTGGTCTGGGAGCACATGACATACGGCGGCTACCCGAAGGTTGTGCTCACCAAGGATACGAACATGAAAAAGACCATTTTGAGGGACCTTTACGAAACCATGATACTCAAGGATGTGGCAAGAACATTCTCGATTTCCGACATGAATGCACTGGAGCAGCTTTCCAAATATCTAGCAATAAACACTGCAAATCTGATATCTTACGATAACATCACAAAGACATTGGGCATGACGTTTCCGACACTGAAGAAATATTTGGATGCAATGGAAAAAAGCTATTTGATCGCACGGGTAAAACCATATTTCACAAATAAAAACAAGGAACTCACCAAGCAGCCCAAGATATATTTATTAGATTGCGGCCTGAGAAACATAATTGCTGGCGATTTTGCAGTAAAACCCGAAGGCAAAGTATTTGAAAACTATGTATTTTCCGAGCTTGTAAAAGCAGGTCAAATACCCAAATACTGGAGAACCAAAACAAAAGCCGAAGTGGACTTTATTTTGGAGCAGGGCTCAGATATTATCCCCATTGAAGTAAAGATCTCCGCTGGAACACATACAATAGACAAGAGTTTACACTCCTTTATCAATATTTACAGTCCAAAGAAAGCATTCATTATATTTTATGAAGGAAAAAAAGGAATAAAGAAAGTAAGTGGGTGTGAAGTAAATTTTGTAGATATGGCCGGTTTCAATTCTGCCCTCGGGAAATTATGAAAAAGGAAGGGATCCAAAATGACAGATGTAAACGAAGAGATTGTGCGAACCTATTTCCAACTCAAAGGCTATTTAACATATCCTAATCTAAAGTACATGATTCGCTATGAAAAAAGCGCGGGCGAATCCGACATAGACCTGCCAGAAGGACTTAAAAACCAAGCCGCCTCCCAAATCCCGTAAGCCCTCCAAGCCAGTCATCCAAAATCCTATATGAAATTCGGTTGGTTTTTCCCAAATCTATACGAAATCTGGTGTATTTATGCGGAGCTTATTCCCCCACCTTATAAGATTTATTAAGCAAAAAGCATTAAATTATTCCCAGAAAATGGATAATGATCTCTTCGCGGCCATAAAACAAAGGACATCACCTGCAAGCAAATCCGATGCCCTTAAATAGCAATAGTTATTATACTATAATAGTGTGATAAATATGGCCCAGGGAAATAAATGGATTGCCGAGCACTTTGAGGAATTAGTTGAAAAATACGGGGGTCTGTACATAGCTGTGGTTGACGGTCACGTCGTTTCTTCTGGAAACGATCCAAAAGAGGTTGAGGATGAATCTTTACTAAAACACCCTGATGCAATCCCATCGGTTCTAAAAATTCCGAAAGAGGAAGAAATAGTATGCCTACTGTAGAATTTCCCTATGCCACATACAAGGAGCACACACTGCCTCTTGTACCTGTGAGTATCAGAAGCGGTGATAGTTGGCATGAGATGTGGATGTTCGCCGATTCGGGAGCAACATATTCCATATTGAACGCCAAGGAATGTAAACGGTTGAACTTGGACTTCAGGACGGGGGAAAAGATGTTTGTCAAGGTGGGGGACGGCGGATATATATCTGTATACATGTTCAGGCTGCCTGTCAGAATCGATGAAGAGGAATTCGAGGCCAGGATAGGATTTTCCGAGGAACTGGGCATAGGATTCAATATCATGGGCAGAAAGGACTTCTTCGAGAGATTTACAGTGTGCTTCTCCGAAGAGAAAAAGATGATCCAGTTTATACCGTAACAGATATCAAACGTTTCTAATTTCACAAGATAGATTCTGGTGATCTCGGAATTTGCAGAAGGCCAGAGGGAGGAATGCAAGGAGATTATGAGATAAAGTCGCACTTGTCTGGTTTTTCGTTCAATATCAAGTGCGCCAACTTGTAAATTATCTTCAATTATCAAAGTTGGCATTCGCTAATTTCCAAGAAGAAGGGGATAGATGAGGCTCTGGAATTCTATGATATCCTGAGTTTTGTGATCGAAAAGGTTGAGCCGAATAAGAACTAACGGGATGATGTGTTTTTGCAGACTGTTAGGCTGCTTAAAGTGTATGAGTTTTTAATCTCCAATAAAACTCCTTAACTTTTAATAATTTATAGTTAGGAATCTATGGAGGGGGATCCTCATTGTTTGATTCGGTATGGCCTTCTTCCGGATCTTCATCCATTCCAGCTGCCACCTCTGAATCCTCCGGGATCTCTGATTCCGATTTCTTCCTCTTCATCAAAAACATCAAAAGTAACAGGACTATTACTATGACGATTAGAGGCATGACAAACAGCATCGGCAGTTCCTCCTGAGGCTCCTGCATTCTTTCTGTTGTGAAGGAATCTGTGTACGGTTCATCCAATGGATTACCCGAGGAATCGGTTGCGGTTGTACCAACTGTAATTGTATAATCTGTTTCAGGTTCCAGATCGGACGATAGTGTCAGGGTCAAGGTATTTCCGCTCCACGAGTAACCGGTTATGGTTACACCGGGAGTAACCGATATCGCTTCCTCAACCGAGGATTGGTTCATGGGTTCGCTAAAGGTAATGGTAATGGTATCTGTTAACTGTACATCATCACCGGTAAGCGATACCGATGATACGGTTGGAGGCGTAATATCAGGGGCCACTTCCGTGGTAAACGACCACGAGGCGGCAGGTAACGCGTTTCCGGCTGCATCCTTCCCCCCGTCTGCAATGTTCACCGTGTATGTTGTTCCCTGAGCCAAATCGAATCCGGGATTAAATATCATTGTATTAGGGTCAAAGATCATGACACCGCCGCTCCAGCTGTATGACCCATTGGCTATTGTCCATGTGGTCGTTCCATCGGAGAACGTGAATGCTTCCTGCACAGATGTTTCGTTCATAGGCTCGTCAAACGTAACCCTTATCTCCTGGCTCACAGAAACTGCCACCTCAGCATCTGCAGGGGTCGTGCTTACAATGGTTGGTGGTGTGCAGTCATAATCATAATATGTTGTCTCAGGTGCGTCAGAGGATGTGGGAGCCGTCTCGTCGGGTGACTGCGCGATCCAGGCATAGGAGCCCTCTCCAGGTAATGTAAACTCGTAACTTCCATCTGCCGGGCTGTCTGTCCCCACGCTAATCCATGTATAAGGCCCACCGGTATCTGTGGTGTAATACAGCTCGACTTCCGCGGGGTTTTCCGTTGTGGAGTAGGTGATCGTGACCGCTGCCACGTTGGAGATGAGACCCCCGGGACCAGTAGCGCGGGCAGTCGAAGGACTTATCACTGTCTCGAAGTAGAACGAATAGGGAAGAGTACCCAGGTCGTTTCCCGCTGCATCCGTTGCATCTGTAATGTTCACCCAGATCCCGGAGCTTGTTGAAAAGTCATTGTGCGAGATAGTCAGCACCGTATCCCCACTGCCCCACACCCTAGAAAGACCTCCCGGATTTGGTTCTATTGTGTACGAGATAGTTGAGCTCATGGCCTCATCAAAGGTGATGACTATGCTGTGATCCACCAAGACGCCAACGGCTGCATCTCCAGGGCTCGTACCGTCCACATCTGGTGGAGTACCGTCATATATGTAGAACGATGCCTCGGGTCCATCTGAGGATGTTGGTGCAAACTCATCAGGGGACACGGCGAACCAGCCGTAGGAGTCGTCATCAGGCACGTTCCAGCTGTAAATTCCGTCCCCTGGACTGTCCGTTCCGATCGGGTTCCACGTATATGGTGCGCTGTTTTGAGTGGTATAATATAAATCGACGCTTGCCGGGCTTCCGGATACTATGTAGGAAATTGATATGGTTGCATCATTTGAAGGTCCCCCGGTGGGGCCCGATGCAATAGCTGCGGTTGCCGCGGTATCGAAATAGAACGAGTAGGGCAATACATCCAGATCGTTGCCTGCCGGATCATTAGCAGCTGTGATGTTCACCCAGTATCTGATACCGGTTAGGAAATTATTGTGAGAGAGTGTAAGTACCGTATCGCCAAGGCTCCATCCTCCGGATATGCCTCCCGGATTTGGCTCCAGGGTATATGTTACACCGGCAATATCCATGATTTCATCAAATGTGATGACGATTTCCTGGCTTACTAAAACACCTGTTGCAGCACCCGAAGGATTCGTGCCTGAAACACCGGGAGCTGTCCCGTCATAAATATACGAGAAGGCTTCAGGTGCGTCAGAGGAGGTGGGGGCAGGCTCGTCGGGTGTTACTGCAAACCAGCCATATGAACCGTCCGCAGGAACTGTCCAGCCGTAACTGCCATCTGCAGGGCTGTCGGTTCCCAATAGAGTCCAGGTATAGGGTGTGGATATATTTGTCGTGTAATACAAGTCAGCGGTGGCCGGACTGTTTGTCGTTGAATATAAAAGAGTGATAGAGCCGATATTTGAAGGACCTCCTATAGGTCCGGTTGCCGTGGCTGTCGTTTGGGCAGTATCGAAATAGAACGAGTACGGTAATGT
>CBDUXN010000069.1:0-15948 GCA_965371185.1 uncultured Thermoplasmata archaeon | reverse complement strand
GCAATGTTTTTTGACAACCGCATGTTCAGTTCTCCAATTATAAGTCTATATAACAGACTGCCTATTAAAATATTGTTTTTGGGCCGCTATCTTGTCCTTCAGCCTTGCCTTTCCACTGCCTTTCTCCCAACTCACTTATGTATGCCCCACCGCTTTTTCTCCCCCTACCCGGCCTTTGTTATTTACAAATGTAATAAAGAATATTTCAGTGTCCCCAATTCCTCAGGAGGAAAAATTTAAGGGTCAGATAGCCGCGAAAATTTGTGCGAGGAAGGGTGGGAATCGGGGACGATTACCGTTATAGGTGAGGTGATTCATAAAGTTTGCGATTGGAAACGGTTAAGGGAGTTGGTTTAACCCATTCTTCTTAATAACGAGTTAAATTTATCTGGTTCTTAAATATATATAGTCAAAAGGCAAATTGCAACGGGAGGCGAAAAACATCAGACCCATAACCGATCAGGAATTGCGATACAAGACCGTGAAACCCTCACCCTTATTCGAGAAACTGGCAGACGAAAAAGTAAAATGTGGGGTCTGCGAGCGAAGATGCATTATCAAGCCAGGGCTAAGAGGCTTCTGCAAGGCAAAGGCCAACATATCTGGAAGGCTGTACACACTCACATTCGGCGACATAAGTGCATTGGAAAGCAGACCCATTGAGATCAAGCCATTTTTCCACTATCATCCTGGTTCATCGGCCCTGACCTTCTCTACATTCTCTTGCAACTTCAGATGCCCGTGGTGCCAGAATTTTCATCTGTCAAGAGCAGAGCCTGGGCCAGGTGAAGGTAATTTCATGGAGCCACAAAAGATGGTTGATATGGCCCTTCAAGGGGGAGACAATGGCCTTTGCGTCAGTTTTCAGGAGCCGACACTGTTATTTGAGTACTGCCTTGAGATATTTCCTCTTGCAAAGAAAAGAGGACTTTACAACTGCTTTGTCTCAAATGGATATCAGAGCAAGGAGTCATTGGAGATGCTGAAGGAAGCCGGGCTGGACGGCCTGAAGATCGACATGAAGGGTGACAAGGAGGTATATAAGGACTACTGCAAGGATGTGGATGTGGATAAGGTCTGGAGAAATGCTACCAATGCAAAGAAAATGGGCATCCATGTTGAGATAGTAAATTTGGTGATAACCGATGCCAATGATGACGAAGAATGCATTAATTACATAATCGACAATCATTTGAAACATCTTGGAACAGAGGTTCCTTTACACTTCACAAGATATCATCCGGCATACAAATTTCGCAAACCAGCCACGAAGATCGAGGTTTTGGAGATGGCCTATGAAAAGGCGAAGGAAGCTGGGATATCGTATCCATACCTTGGCAATGTTATTGGCCACAAATATGAAAATACCTACTGCAAAAATTGCGGGAAGATGTTGATAAAAAGACACGGGCATTCCATTGTAAGAAACAATATCACAGATGCAAAGAAATGCCCAAAATGTGGGGAGAAAATACCGATAACAGGCAGTTACAGTGAGTAATGCCAAGATTGTTACAACCATTTTCTACATTTTTCGCCCTCTTTCTATGTCAATAGATGGACGTTCCCTACCCTGACATTCTCCAGCCCTGCATTCCTGGCAGCGTTTAAACAATCATCTGCCTCCTTTCTTGATGTAGTTGGCATGTCCTCCATCTCGAAATCGGGATGAAACGCGAGAAGCGAGTAGGGAATCGTGGGATCGAGGGATGCCAAGAATTTCGCGATGTTCCTGACCTCCACCACGTCCACATAACCTGGTACGAGAAGCGTGCTGATAACCAGAAAAGGGGGCTCTTTTCTTTGTTTACCGTAATCAACCAACCATTCGATGTTCTTCAAGGTCTGTCTATTGGATGTACCACATAATGCAAAGCTCAATGAATCGTCCCAAACCTTCAGATCTATCTTGATGCATCCTCCGCTTTTCAGAGATATCTCTGATATGCTCTTTAAAAATGAAGGCATCATCGTGCCGTTGGATTCCCAGCATATCCTCAATATTCTACCCTTATTATCCTCAAGTGCTATCTTCGAGGCCTTTATGGAATGCATGACCTGTGCTGTGGGATCACCGCCAAAATAACATATACAGCTCGTATCAGGCTTGACCTTAGAAGCCAGTTGCTCCGCGCTCGTCACCGGCGAAAGGTTCCTTGTCAGCAGTCTGTAATGCCAGTTCTGGCAGAATAGACAGTCGAAGGTGCATGCTCCATAGAACACTGCCAGATTGTTGTGACCGCATTCTGGCCCGGATTCGCTGTACGAGTATTCCGGGTATCCGCATCCAGTGCCGCCAGGACAAATCCAATCTGCGACGCAATTGGTCGGCAGGGGATCGTAATACCATTCCAGGATTCCCTTTGAAGGTGTACCAGCAAGATGTATTAGCTTGTCATCCTTGTTCTTCCTGAGGCCGCAAAAACCCTTTCCATCAATGGGAATTTCACAGGCATTTGCACATATTTTGCATTTAACGCCTTCTGTTCTGGGTGGGAATGGGGGCAAATCAAACCTCTTTCTGCTTTTAATATGCGCCTTTTTTGCCTTTGGCAGGGCCTTTTCGGGACTAGTCCTGATACAGTCCACACAGACCCCCATCACCCTTGAAATTCTCTCCGAGGTTCTGCCGCAAATGCTGCATTTCACCTCTTCAGCTGCAGGAATGAATCTCAGCATCTCGATCACCGGTTTTTATTGCCATTATCAAG
Source organism: uncultured Thermoplasmata archaeon (assembly GCA_965371185.1). Classification (GTDB taxonomy): domain Archaea; phylum Thermoplasmatota; class Thermoplasmata. The sequence goes on along the minus strand of CBDUXN010000069.1, from coordinate 13,237 downwards.
GATTTTACAAGGAACGGTTATTTGATAATATTTCTGAGGTCATATAAATGCGATCATAGAATAGTGACTCCATGCAATATAGAACATTACTATCATAGATAACTTTCTTTGGAGAAAAATATATATGCGACCATAATGATTTGTCGTCCGGTGAATTATTGGAGCTGCTGGAAGCCATCAAAAATAGGCGGAGCGTTAGAAAGTTTAAACCAACGCCTATCTCCGAGGAAACCCTGCGTAAAATCCTGAAAGCCACAAGGCTGGCACCTTCAGCCAATAACGCCCAACCCTGGAAGTTCATCCTTGTGCGGAATGAGGAGATGAAAATAAAACTGATTCAAGCTTGTAATAAAAAATGGATTGCAGAGGCCCCAGTAATCGCAGTAGCTTGCGGATTTCCAGATGAGGCAGACCCTTACATGGGAGGTTATATGAACAGTTTCTCCGTGGACGTGGCCATCGCTTTGGATCATTTGGTACTCGCTGCAACCAATGAAGGCATAGGGAGTTGCTGGATAGGTAGATTCAAGGAAGAAAAGGTGAAGGAAATATTGGAAATTCCTGGAGATGTAAGGGTTGTGGCATTGATACCGCTGGGCTATCCAAATGAAGAACCTGAGCCCCGCGGCAGAAAGAACCTATCTGAGATCGTGTGTTATGATAAATTCTGCTGAGAGAACAGAATATGGGGGTTAAGGAGAGATAAGCCCATCTATACTCAAGAGACATATGAGTCAATAAAATGTCAGGTACGGAGCCAAAATGGGATTTAAACTGGTAGAAAGCACCGGTGTGTGTGCCTGTTCGAACTGCCATAAGATTGTGAAACCCGATGCTGACCATTGCGACAGCTGTGGAACTAAGCTTTATGGAGAACATGAAGCAAAGAGTTGTCCAAATTGTTTTATGTTAATCGGGATCGAAGAGAATGTGTGCCCTCTCTGCGATGAAAAACTAGAGGTTAGTCTGGAGGAGAAAGGGGAAGAGGCCGTGCCAGTTAAGATGGATACCGCGGACGAAGCATTTTTAACGAAATTGCTGAGCTGGACAGGGATTTCAGAAGCTCCTCCACCTGAAACAAAGGAGGATGTTGAGCAGAGAGAACATGCCATGAGGGTGTTGAGGTCCATCGCCATCGTTGAGCAGGACGAGGTAATAGAGGGCCATATAAGAGAGATAGAGGAAACGGCAAAGGAGAGAGAAGAATTTGAAAAACGCCGAACACAGCTGTTAAGACTGGGAAAACCATTTGAAACCATACTTGAGCGGAACATAAAAAACGTGGATATGATCGATAAGGAATTGGAGGAAAAAAATGCGGAGTTGCAGGAATGGGGGGGCAAAAAGGGAAAGAAGGCCCAAGAGTCGCGTAAGAAGCTGAAAAAGGGGATTAAGGGGTTAAAAACAAAGAAACAGATCCTGATAACGTACGAGGAAAGCATATTGATGATCGGTGGGGCGTACAGAAGATTATTGGACCAGCAACAAAATGAGCTGCTGAAGATAGAGGCCGATCTGAAAAAAAGGGTTCAGGCTTTCCAAAAGGAAGTTGAGAGGAGGGGAAAGCAAAAGGAACGGCTGGAAAAGCAGGAACAGGCTCTGGACAGGAGAGAAGTGGAACTCAGCAACAGATTCCTAGACCTCAAAAAAAGAGAAAACGAGATCGTTGTCAGAGAGAACAGCCTGAAAAAAGGGCTGGAAGAGTTGGTGACCAAGGAAGAGGAGCTAAAAAGATGGGAATCGGAGTCAGTTGCTAGGGATGCCGAGGCTCATTCAGATGGAGGGAAGGACGGGAAAGTCAACGTCAATAAGGAAAAATGGTTGGAGGAGCAGAAAAAACTTCAAGCGGACCTTCTTAAAATGAAAGAAGAAACGGCAGAATCCGGGAAGAATATAGAAAAGCTCGATGAGATGGATATGACACTCAAGAAAAAGGAGGAAAGTCTCAAAGAGCGAGAAGGGGAGATAGAGGAGCTAAAAAACGAGCTAAAAGAGCTGAACGCGGTTATTATCGAAAAGGATAAGGAGATAGAAAAATTAAAAGATAGTAAACCTGAGTTCACAGTTGACGAAGAAACAAGAAAGATACTGAAGATTTTGGACGACCTTCTAGAAAAACTTCCTGAGGAAGTCGTTGACAAATTCGCCAAATCAGATGGCTATTTCCTTTATGAAAAGGTCCTAGAAAAATATAAGTTATGAAAGGGGTCAGCTAATGGGACTCAGAGACAAGGCAAGAGAGAAAAGGGAGAAGGAAGGGTTAGAGGGCTATGTGTCAAGCAAGCCTGAATCTGAAGAGTCTCCGGTTGCTGGGGAAGGTTTACCTGCCGGTGAAGAGGCTGGGGAGGTCATAGCTGAAGAGATGGCTGCTTTTGATGAAAAACTGAGAAAATTGGAAGAGGCTTTGAAGAGCCGAGAGGAGGAGATAAAGCAAAAAGAGGCTGAAATTTCGGAAAAAGCGGAGGAGCTTCAAAGTAGGGAAGATGAGATAAAGGCAAAGGAGGAGGAAGCTGAAAAAAGGACTGAAGGACTGAATAAAAGTGTAGGGGAAATTGAGGCCAGAGAAAAAGAGGCAGAAAAACGAACTGAGGATCTGAGTAAAAGGGAAGGGGACCTCGGAGAAAGGGAAAAGGAAGCAGAAAAGAAGGCTGAAGAACTGGGTGGAAAGGAGGGAGACATAGCAGCAAGGGAAAAAGAAACTGAAAAACGAATTGAGGAACTAAGCAAAAAAGAAGGAGATATCGAGTCAAAGGAAAAGGAGCTGGAGGAAGTCAAGAAACGAATTGAAGAGGGTAAAAAGGCGACTGAGGCCGAGGAGTCCGAGAAAATAGGCCTCCTTGAGAAGAATATTGACGAACAGAAGGCTAAGATATCTGACCTTGAAGCAAGTTTGGTAAAGAAGGAAGATGTTCTGGGAAAGAAAGAAAAGGAGCTGGAGGGGCTCAAGAGCCAATTCGAGGAGAGAAAAGAGATCGCCGCGGCTGAAGAACCTGAAAAAATAAGCATTCTTGAGAAGAATCTTGCCGATCAGAAGGTGAAGATAACAGAGCTTGAGACCAGTTTGGCTGAGAAGGAAGATGTTCTGAAAACGAAAGAAAAGGAGCTGGAAGAACTACGAATAACTTTTGAAGGTGAGAAACTCATCATTGAGGATAAAAAAGAGGAATTGGAAGGAAGGGAGAAGGAGGTAGAGGACAAGATAAGCGAGCTTGAAAAGGAGAGCGCAGCCCTAACTAAAAGGGTTAAGGATATCGAGGCCAAGGACAAAGAGCTGATAAAACTAAAGGAACACTCGAAAGAACTGGCCAAAAAAGAGGAGGAACTCGCGAATCTTGAGTCCAAGCTAACAGAATCGAAGAATGAATTGGAGGGGAGAAGTGCAGCACTTACCGAAACCCAAAAATTATTGGAAGAAAAAGAGAAAAAACTCTCGGATTTGGAAGCTGATATGGAGAAAAAAGGGAAGGATTTCGCTGAGAAGGAGAAGGGGCTGGATAAAAGGGAGAAGAAACTTTCAAAGATGGAAGATCGTGTGAAGAAAACAGAGGGGGAGCTCTCTGAAAGGGAGGAAGAACTGAAGAAACTGGAGGAAGAGCTGGAAAAGCGTAGGATTGAAATTGATGATGAGAAAACGGCCATCGATGTCGAGGAATCCGAGAAGATAGGCATTCTCAGGAAGAAGATAGAGGATCATAAGGTGAAGATCTCTGAGCTTGAGGGAAGCTTGGCCAAAAAGGAGAAGGCTTTAAAATCCAAGGATAAGGAGCTGGAGGAGCTTCGAATAACACTTGATGGCGAAAAGCTTGAAATTGAGGATAAAAACAAGGTATTGAAGGAAAAAGAGAAGGCCGTAGAGAATAAGCTACAGGAGTTCGAGAAGGAGAAAGTGGCCCTTTCGGATAGGGCAAAGGAACTTGATGATAAAGAGATCGAACTTAGATCATTAAAAGATGAAATAGAGGGGAAAGAGAAGGGGGTTTCGAAGAAGGAGTATGAAATCACCTCGCTGAACGATGAACTGAAGCAGCGGCAAAAGGAGGTTAAAAAATCCGAGAAGAGCCTTGAGAAGAAACGAAGCGAATTGGAGAGGCTGCGCGAAAGAGTGGAGGAGGAGAAGGAGGCTGTGAAAGGCGAGGAAAGTGCAAAAATCCTGGCTTTAGAGGAAAAGATTTCTGATTTATCTTCGAAACTCACTGAGTCCGAGGGTGAGAGGGAGGAGTTTGAAGGTTCGTTAAGGGCAAAGGAAAGCGAACTGCAGGAGATCAAGGCCGGGTTTGAGGGGGAGAAAGGGACATTGGAGGAGGAAATAAAGGCCCAGACAAATGGTATGAGAAAGTTGGAAAAGAAGATAGCCAGGTTTGAGGATGAAGACAAGGGAATCTCAGCCCGGCAGAAGGAATTGAAAGAGTTGGAAGAGGCACTTTCGGTAAAAGAAAAGGAGCTGGACGATAAGGTAAAAGGCATCGAAAAGGATGAAAAGGCCCTTTTGAAAAGGGATAAGGAGTTGGAGCAGCTTGAGACCGAGATAAAAGGAAGAGAGGAGGATTTGAACAAGAACGCTGAAGCCTTGGAGAAAAAGATGGAGAAGTTCACCAAGACTGAGGAGGAGTTCAAATCTAAGAGAAAGGAGCATGGTATTGAGGCGATGCGTCTTGGCAGGGAAAGAAAAAGAATCGAGAAGGAAATGGCAAAACTGGATGAGATGGGAAAGGCGCTGGAAACAGATAGAGTGGAGCAGGAAGAGGCTTTAAAGGAGTCGGAGGAAGCGTTATCGAGCAGGGAGGAGGAGCTGGAAAATAAGCTTAAAGAGCTGGAAGATAACGAGAAAGAGCTGGAATCAAGATGGAAGGACCTTGAGGAGCGCTCTGACGAGTTGGCTGGGGATAGAGAAAAGGTTGAGCAGGAAAAGAAGGAACTCGAAGAGCGAATCGGCTCTCTGGAGAAGGACAGGGAGGAACTAGAAGCAGATAGGAAAGCGCTGGAAGGGGAGAGAACGAATATCGAGGCCGGAAAGGAGGAACTCGAAGGGACGAGGGAGGCGATAAAGGCGGAGGAGAAGGGGCTGAAGGGCCGGGAAAACGAGCTTGTAAAGATACAAAAGGGTATCGACAAGACCAGGCAGGCTTTCCAGAAGGAAAAGGATAGGATTTCTGGGAAGGATAAGGCCCTCAGAGAGAGAGAAAAGGAGCTGTCAAGAAATCTAAAGGATCTAGAGAAACAGAGGGTACAAATTTTGGCAACGAGGGAGGAAATTGAGGGTGAAAGAGAGGAGCTAGGTGCATTAGAATCAGAGTTGCTGGGCAGGGAAAAGGGTATAGAAGAAATGGAAGAAAAGATTAAAACCTCCTTGGTTGAGATCGATTCCAAGGAAAAGGAACTCAAAAGGAAGGAAGAAGGTATTGAGGCCAAAGAGAAAGAGGTCCACGATATAAAGGATGCTGTAGAGAGGATGGAGGAGGAACTTGCAGAGCGGGAGAATGCTTTAAAGGCTGAGAAACAAGGTGTCCTGAAACTGAAAGGCGATGTGGATAAAAAGGAAAGACGGCTGGAAGGCCTCGAAGAACAGCTGAAGGACATAGGTAAGGAGAACGCGGAGATCAGAAAGAACTTGAAGAATAGAGAGGCGGCAATGGAGGTTAGAGAACAGGAAATCATGAACAGGATGGAAGCTCTAGCAGAAAGCGAAGAAAAATTCAGTAAGGATATAGAAACCTTGTCGAGAAGTGAAACAGAGCTTGCCGATAGAGAGAAAAAGTTACAGGGCCTTGACGAAGATCTTAAAACTCTGACAAAAACACTCGAGGAGCGAATGGAGGAGGTGACGCTTGGGAGGAGGAGGATGGAGGAGGAAAAGGCGAGATTGGATGACCGTGAGGATGACATTGCTTCCCGGATAACCTCCTTAAGTGAAAGGGAAAATGCGTTTAAGGACAGGGAAGTAAAGATCTCTGAAATTGAGGAAAGGTTGAAAAAGGAGCATGTGGTATTGGATGATGAGAGAAGGGCTTTGAAGCAAAAAGAAGATGAGATCGAGACCGTGAAGGCAAGTGCTTTGGCCATTATGAAGTACGCAAAGACGCTTCAGGACCGAAAGAATGAGGGGATGTTGGAGGAATTGAGGCGAGAAAATGAGAAATTATCCCAGCAGCGATTGGATATTGAAAGGAAATTGAAAGGTCGGGAGGGAGAAATCGATTCCAAGTCAAAGAAGATCGAGGAGGTTCTTGCTTCGGCAATGGAAAGGGAGGCGCGCCTGAGATGGAAGGAGGAGGAGCTTGAAAAGGAGATGGATAAGCTTCTGAAAGAGAAGGAAGATATGACAAGTGTTTGGAAGAAGTTCGAGGATGAAACCCAGGCTCAGATCGTGGCTGAGAAGAATTTGGATGCAAAGGTTGAGGAGAAGGTGAAGCAGCTCACTGCCAAGGAGCGAAAGAGATTGGGCAAGAAGATGCAGGATTTCATGGCGAGGGAGAAGGAGCTGAAGGCCAAGGACAAGGAGCTGAAGAGGAGGGAAACTGCCCTTGGTGGAGCCGAAACTCTAAAGAAATGGGACAAAGAGCTGAAGAAGCGGGAGCAGGCCTTGGAGAAGAAGGAGGACGAGCTTGAGACTAGAAAGAAGCATCTTGACGAGCTGAGGAAGATGCTGAGCGATTTGATTTAGAGGTGAAAGAGATGCAATCTGCGGAGGAGAGGGACCATATTGTAATTAAATTGGACGATGATGAGGATCTTTTTGAAGCGCTTCATGAGATCATTGAGAAGCATGGTATCGATTCCGCCCTAATTCTATCAGGTATAGGTATGATTAGAGATTTTGAAATTGGGTATTACAACGGCAATAACTACATCACAGAGACATTTAACGATCCAATGGAGCTCCTGTCAATGCATGGGAGCATCGCAAAGGGTAAGGAGAACAGGATACACATACATGTCAGTTTAGCAGATGATGAGCACAGGGTGTTTGGCGGCCACCTCATGCGTGCAAGGGTGTGTGTGCTTAACGAAATAGTTCTTCTCAGGATAAGCGAATTGGAATTGACAAGAAAGCTCAACGAGAAAAGCGGTTTGATGGAGCTGGAGATTTCCGATGGAAAGTGGGGTTGATTCGTAATTTACTGCCCAGAAGAATACACCCCGAAAACTATTTGGTATCACAATCTTTTTCAGTTATCTGATACACCCTGGGGTGATCATTTGAATGAAGAGGATTTAATAGTGGATAACAACACGGCATTAATGGACAGAAGTGAACTCCCTGAGAGGGTTTACATATGGGACGAGACGATGCGGGGCGGAGAGCAAACGCCAGGTGTGGTTTTCACAGTTGACGATAAGCTGGAGATAGCAAAGTTTATGGATGAATGCGGTGTGGCTGTGATAGATGCCGGTTTCCCTATATTCTCTGAAGGGGAAAGAAAGGCTATCAAGGCCCTTGTAAACGAGAACTTGAAGGCAGAGGTGGGAGCAACAATCAGGACTAATAAAAGTGATGTGGATATTGCCATGGAATGCGGGGTCGGTGATGTTTACATCTTTTCCACAACGAGCAGGTTTCATCTGTTTCACAAATATGGCATTGATGAAAATGAGGCCGAGAAGCGGGTCATCGAGACCATAGAATACGCCAAGGCTCAGGGCCTGAACTTTGATTTCATTTCCGAGGATACATCGCGCTCCAACCTGGGTTTCGTGACCTCTCTGATTAACAAAGTTGTGGAGCGCGGTGCGAGAAGGATCATACTCTGTGACACAGTTAGCGTTATTACCCCGGGTTCTATGATGAAGATGGTCTCCAAGATCAGGCAGGCCTCTCCCAAGGTTCCGTACGGTATTCACTGCCACAACGATTTCGGTATGGCGGTGGCAAACACCCTTGCCTCGGTCAACGCAGGCGTGGAGTATCCAACCCTTGCTGTGAACTCCCTGGGGGACGGTTCAGGCAATGCTTCTCTGGAAGAGGTTGTGATGGCACTTGAAAAGCTCTATGACGTGAGAACAGGCATCAAAACAGAGAAACTTTACGAACTGTGCAAACTCGTGGAGAAGTGCTCTGGAATATATCTATCCCCTCAAAAACCCATCGCTGGTTTGAATTCATATAGGCATGAGTCTGAGGTTCATGTCTCTGGTGTGTTAAAACATGCTGCGGTTTACGAGCCAATTAGACCGGAGGAGGTGGGCAGGAGTAGGGAATTCGTGCTCGGAAAACATTCTGGGCCTTCATCTGTGATGAGGCTTCTTGATAAGAAAGGTCTCTCTGCGAACGAAGAGCAGATCGATGCCATCCTCACCGAGATAAAGAAGGAGAAGGAGGGCTCATCAAAGACGCCCATCGAGAACATGCTGAGAGGCCTTGAGGATTACGGTAATTCGGTGTTGGCCTTCCCAGAGGAAAGATTCTGGGATATAGCCAAAAAAATCATTGGAGAATGAGCTAAAATGCCTCAAACCCTTGCTGAGAAGATACTGTCCCACAACATACAAAGAAGCGTCGAGCCTGGAGAGGTCATCGAGGTGGATGTGGACATGGTGATGGTTCATGACGGCAATGCACCCCTTTTTTTCAAGCATTTTTCCGAGGGAGACACCATCTTCGATCCTGAGAAGGTTGTGTTCATTGCCGATCATTTCTGTCTTCCGAGCAATGTAGAGCGATCCGAGATGGTTGCCCAACTGAGGAAATTCATAAAAACATACGGTATTCGTTACTACTACGAGTTCATGGGCATATGCCATCAGGTCATGCTCGAGGAGGGTTTCGTGGTGCCTGGACAGGTGGTCGTAGGCATCGACTCCCATGCTACGATGTACGGCTCTGTTGGGGCCTTCGCAACAGGCATGGGCTCAACAGATACTGCATACATATTGAAAACTGGTAAGACCTGGCTTAAGGTGCCTGAAACAATAAAAGTTAATCTCCTTGGCGAGCGAAGCGAGAATATTCTCGGCAGTGATGTGGCATTGAATCTTTTAGAATTACTTGGAGAGGATGGCGCATCCTATAAAGCTCTTCAATTCTGCGGAGACGGGATAAAAAATCTGGGCATGGATGCAAGGATGACGCTCTCGAATTTCTCTCATGAGGCTGGTGCCAAGGTGGGAATATTTCCGGTTGATGACATTACGATGGACTATCTGAACGAAAGAGCGAGAATCGAGTTCGATATACCAAGCATTGATGAGGATGCAAACTATGTGGACAGCATAGATTTAGAACTTTCGAATCTCGAGCCGAAGATCGCTCTGCCTCACAGCCCCACGAATGTGAAACCTGTTAGGGAAATCGAAGGTGAACCAATTGACCAAGCCTTTCTCGGCTCCTGTGCGAGCGGAAGAATGGAGGATTTGAGGGCTGCGGCCAAGATATTGGAAGGGGGAAAAATTCACGATGATGTCAGGATGCTGGTCATACCTGCCTCGAATAGGATATTGAAAGAAGCGCTACGGGAAGGGTTGATAGAGATATTCATTCGGGCTGGTGTAGTGGTGTGCAATCCAAGCTGCGGGCCCTGTGCGGGAATAGACAAAGGCATCTTAGGTAAAGGGGAAAGGTGCATCTCCACTACCAATAGAAATTTCAAAGGTAGAATGGGTTCACCTGGTAGTGAAATTTTCCTGGCAAGTGCTGCCACCGTGGCCATCTCCGCATTGGAAGGTGAGATCAAAACTCCTTGATGCAGAGGAATTGATGATGAATGCAGATGAACTTATCTCAGAAATTAGGAACGATAAATCTTCGGGTGCATCAGAGCTGATGATGAAGGCAATTGACTGCCTCACAGCCTACTCAGAGGCATTTGATGATGAGGAACCAAAGAAGTATTACAAAGGTATGATCGATATTGGAAGAAAATTGATCACCGCCCAGCCTTCCATGGCCCCCTTATTCAATGCCGTGAATACGATGCTCTTGGAGGTTGAGAAGGGGCTGGATAGAGGAAGCACCGTGACGGAATTAATGGTAACTACAAAATCGCTTTCAGATGAATTGTTGACAAACTCTAGGAACGCCTTGATGAAAATTCAAGATTATGCGGCTGATCTTGTCAATGATGGGCAGACGATCTTAACGCACAGCTATTCTTCCACAGCCGTTAAATCCTTGGTCTTTGCGCACGAGAAGGGAATGGACTTAAAGGTGATCCTCACGGAATCTAGGCCCCTCTTCGAAGGGAGGAGAACCGCAAAAATCCTCAGTGAGAAAGGGATCAATGTGGTGCTGATAGCGGATATGGCGTCCTTTCATTTTCTAAATGAAGTTGATTTGATATTGACTGGCTGCGACTGTATCTGTTACAAGGGTGTTGTAAATAAGATCGGCACAAAAGGGCTTGCAATAGCAGCATCGCATTACAATATACCATTCTATATCTTAAGCGAGAAGAGCAAATTCCTTCCCTTGAAATACATGGATGAGCCTGAGATTGAGGAAAAAGAGCCGAAGGAGATATTAGAGGAAAGAGAAGGTATTGAAGTGAAAAACATCTACTTTGACATCACACCGCATGAGTTCATCAAAGGCATTGTCACAGAGAACGGTATCGTAGGTGAAATGGAGGTTCAGGATTTGATAGAGGATATGGAGGTTTGTGAAGGACTTATTGATATATGATCTCTCACGGAATTACGAGCATATCCTCTCGCTCCAAAATATCTTCTACGCCCCTCCTATTTCAACCCTCGCCATCCTCATCTCATGGTAGCCAACGATAACCTTATGATAGCCGGATAGAATCCTGTCAAGTTCTTCATCGCCGGTATCAACCCTCAATCTCGGTGTTTGAGACATTTTATTGGGTGTTGCCACGATTCTTATGTTCTCTTTGCCCACCCTTCTAATCACCTTTGGGCTGAGCTGCTGATTGCCTCTGCCGAAAACGAAACCCTGAGCACCGATGACGCCCACTATTATCATCGCCTTTTCCTCATCTTTCAACAATTCTAGAAGCTCTGTCTCGTTCACGTCCTTTGCCATCAGCTTTCCGTTTTTTACAGCATCCACACCCAACAGTGTCTTTTCGATGTTCAGTTGTTTTCCGATTCTTTCTATTGTGGAGCCCGCGCCAAGGATAAACAGCGTGTTCTTCTCATCCTTCATAATTTCAGCCACATAACCCGCGATCTCATCCTTCGCAGCCTCATCGTCCATTGTTTCATATACGGCCTTACTTGTTTGAACAAGTGTCATTTCATAAGGGGTGAGTGCGTAGCCAAATAGCTTGGCATGCAGTTCGCCTTTTCTGTAACTTTCCTCGTCTATGTCCATTATCTCTGTTTCTTCCACATCGAATTCACCTTTGAGGAAGCCTGTAACCACTTCAGATGCGCCCCTTGGGTTCACGCCAAACACAGCTGAGAACATCTTCACACCCGCAGGTATGCCTATCATTGGTATTCCCTTCCCTATCACGCTGTTGATATCTCTTGCCGTCCCATCACCGCCGCAGAAGAGTATCATCTCAGCCTTCATTTCCCTGAATTTCTTACATGCGTTTTTAGTGTCATCTGCCGTGGTGGTATCCGGGGCTTCGTAGACAACAGTATAGTCCTCTCCACCTTTGTAACCAACCTCTTGAAGAACCTCCTCACCCATGTCCTTCGAGCATGTGAGCCATTTGACATCCGGTTTCTTTTCAAATATAATTTTCATGGTCTTCAATGCCCTATCGTAAGCAACCGGCTCTGCACCGAGTTTTTTCGCTTTTTCAAGGATCCCGGCACCATCTGTTCCTTTAAGACCCACCTTTCCACCCATCCCTGCTATCGGGTTGATAATGAAGGCTATGGTTGCCATGGTATTGGGATATGCAAGGATTTGGATAAATGTTTTGTTAGGTATATATCCCAAATCCTAATTTTGTACAAATCAACTTAAATATCTTGTAATTTATTTATCAATAAAGTAAAAGCCGCGTGTGATTATATGATCAAAAGAACTTTACTCTCAATAGCGATTCTTGTGGGGTTGACTACACTATTGGTATTAATCTTGATTTCCACTTTCAATGCAAATGCAGATATGATTACCGTCGATGATGATGGAGGTGCAGATTATTTACATATCCAGGACGCGATAAATGTATCTAATGATGGTGATACAGTTTTTGTATACGCAGGAACATACTATGAAAATGTGAAAATTAACAAGAGCATTAATTTAATTGGAGAGGATAGGGATACGACAATAATTAACGGTAATGATATGGGCAATGTGATCGAAGTAGTTGCAAACAACACCAATATTAGAGGTTTTACGATACGGAACCATGAGACAATAATCTCTTACAACAATAATGGCATCTACCTAAATGGTTCGAGCAGTAATGTCATAAGCCACAATATCATAATAAATTGTGCCAACGGCCTCTATGTATGGAGTTCTGATAATAACACAATTATGAGAAATCATTTTACCCCGACGAATTGGAATACTCCTGCTTACTTATATTACTCTGACAACAACACATTTGTGGAGAACATCGTTTTCAACTCTGTGGAGGGGGGTGGATTATACGTTACGGACTCAGACAACAACATCTTTTATCATAACAATTTCTTCGACAATGGATATGACCCTGCTGTAAGCATACTTTTTGGTTCATATAATAACACATGGGATGACGGCTATCCGTCAGGCGGTAATTACTGGTTAAATTACGTTGGGCTTGACAATTATCTTGGATCTAATCAAGACATACCTGGCAGTGATGGAATCGGTGATTCTCCGTATTTGATTGATGCTGATGCACAAGATAATTTTCCTTTGATACACCCCTGGGGGTCAGTTCTCAATCTCAACACAGGAGAGATATTCCTCACCATCCAAGCCGCCATAAATGACACTGACACATTGAATGGACACACTATTTGGGTGAAGAAAGACACTTATTTCGAGAATGTGGTAGTTAATAAGACAATAAATTTGACTGGGGAGGATAGGGATACGACGATAATTAATGGAGGAGGGAGTGGGGATGCCATATATATCATTACTGATTGGGTGAATGTAAGTGGGTTCAAAATTTATACTAAATGGGACGATCCAGGGATCGAACTCTATAATGTTTCAAACTGCAAAGTTGCTAACTGTACCCTTAATGCAGGTATCCTATTACATTTATCGAATTCGAATACTATTGTCAGTACTTGGAAATATCTCTTTAGGGCGAATGCACCCATCCCCCGCAACTGTTATACACTGTAACCAATAGGTTTCCATTCAGGGCATATTAAG
>CBDUXN010000068.1:0-16018 GCA_965371185.1 uncultured Thermoplasmata archaeon | reverse complement strand
TGATATGAAAATCAGGAAAATCTGGATGGTTGTTATAATACTGCTTTTAATGGTCAATATCTTCCCTGCAACACAGGCTGCACCAAAGGCGATCATCTACGAAATGGACGTTAAAGCCTCGCCAGCGGTTCAAGGAAGAAGGCTTCCCATCGATATAACATGCGATGTAGGTTGGGGCGGTGCATGTTGCTACACCGTATATGCCCACGATGTAGAAGCCGAGATAATCCTACCTGAGAATATCACCTTAATCAGTGGAAACAAGGCTCAAACGATATCATCCTCTGGACAGTCGTCCGGTACAGTTGCAGTGGAAGCAGGGGGTGGTCTGACCTGGCTTAAACCAAAATGGGGCGTAATGGCTGAGGATTATGGCGAGTACAATGTTACAGTTCAAATCACTGGTAGAAACGAACTCGGAGAAAATATCGACGAATCAAGGAATGCCAGCATCACTATCGTATCAGGAGCTGCCATTTCGAAGCCGATCATACCTGGGAGTCTGAATGTTAATGAAGATATAACGATTGTGGCAGAGGTATCGAGCCCGGATGCTGATGTTGAGGAAGTCACGCTGTTTTACTCGAAGAACCTGGAGAACTGGGTCCAAAACCCAATGGAAAACACGGAAGGGGATGTTTGGGTTGGAATCATACCTGGTCAAAAGAGCGAAGGTGAGATTTACTATTATATGGAATCCCTGGACGAGGAGGGAAAAACCTTCACCACTGAGACTTACTCATTACAGGTTGAAAATGTGGATAAGATCGGAGCAATAACGGTCCTAGCCACCTACGGTACGCTGGTGGCCTTTGTCTTGGGAATATTTTTAATATTGTATATAGATAGAAGAGGCAAGAGATTTTTCTCTAGGAAAGGCATGTCGATCCTTGGAGCTTCCCTCAAATTATCAGCTCTTCGAGGTCTGGATGAAATTCAGGACGATCAGGAAAGATTGTGAAAACTGAGAACCAGAATCGCTTTGATATTGTTGATAATCGCGATAGTACTGCTCGTGATCGCCATAGCCACAGGCCAGCTTCAGGATGTGATATCACACACTACCAACCCAACAGAAGCATAAGGTACAGAGGAGCATATGTATGGAAAGTAGCGTTGATGTAGAATTCAAACCAAGAACCGCGAGTGAGGCCGAACCAGAGAAAAACAAGACACCAATGGGCATAATATCGCTAGGACTGATACTACTGCTCTCCGGCATCGTTTGGATGATCGGCTCAACCATAATTTTTATCGGCCTGGTTACAGGCTCCGAGGAGATAACGGCCACCTTCAAAGAAGATGTATACATGGTGGCCCTGTTCGGCTTTCTCGCTTTCTTGGCTTTGGGGCTGACGAGCATAGTTGCCGGAGTAACCCTCTTTAAATTGACTAAACTTTCTCTTTCGCTTTCCATTGCATCATCCGTCATGGGCATCGGTATTGGGTTGGTTCTCGTCACATTGGAAGATTTGATGCTGCTTGGAGTTCTGGCAAGCATTGGTTACACGATCCTACTTTTCTTTCTGTTCCTAGCTCCCACTGTGAGGAAAAGTTTTTCCTCCATCAACAGCCAGCATTTTAGAACAGCATCACAGTTCAGTTTCCTCTTTGTAATTAATGCCACCATAGTTGGCTCTTTGGTCGTTGCTCCTCTGCTCCCTATCCTCCGCTTCAGGCATATGGCTGGAGGCAGATATGGAGTCCCGTTGTGTTCCATTGGTTCTCTTTCGAGATGTTTAAGTGGGAACTGGGCTGACATGTTGCTCCCGGTTGCAGTAATAGGTGTGCTGATATTAATCGGGGTTTTTGTTGGCAGGGCAATGTGCGGCTGGGTCTGCCCGATAGGCTTTCTACAGGATATCGTAACAAAGGTGAGGACAAGACTGCACATGAATCCAAAGGAGCTATCGCAGAAGAATCATGAGAAATTTACCTTAGCCAAATATGCGATACTCTTTCTTTTACTGTTCCTTGCATTGAGCATTGGTGTATCTACCCTTGGTCATACCGAATCTGGAACGGCATACAGTTCGCAGTTCGCAGAACTGCCGCTTGTCGAGTCAGGCGCCACACCTTGTGAAGCATGCCCTGCACCAATATTGGGCTACTTCATGCCTGATGACTTCATTGCCCATACCCTGACAGGCTCCTTCGTATTGACTACTGAGGCTGCGCTTAGGATCTTTGTTTTCGCAGTTTTTGTTGTGGGAGCCGTGGTAATGGGAAGGTTCTACTGTAGGTATCTCTGTCCCTCTGGTGCCATGATTTCCTTTTTCAACAAAGGGAGCATGCTTTCCCTATACAAAGATCAAGGTAAATGCACGAAATGCAACTACTGTGTTACAGCCTGTCCCATGAGAATCCAACGTCTGAAGGATGAAGATATCGATTATGAGATCAGGGACAGGGAGTGTATCTA
This sequence comes from uncultured Thermoplasmata archaeon, assembly GCA_965371185.1. GTDB lineage: Archaea > Thermoplasmatota > Thermoplasmata. Next base: position 13,596 of record CBDUXN010000068.1, on the reverse strand, counting down.
CTGTTTGGAATGTATTGATGCCTGCCCTGAGAAGGCTCTAGAACTCCGGTTCCAGAATAAGAAGTTCTACAAAGGAGGAAAAGAATGGTGGGAAAAAATGTCTTAAACGTGGTTCTTACGCTTTCTACCCTTCTCGCAGCTCTACCCATTGGTCCCTGTGCGGCAACTACCAGAGCTTTTGAAAGGTACGATATGGATACCCTTCCACCCCAGGATAGCAACGGAAATTTCACATTGGATGACGATGACCAGTGGGATATCACAGGGCAGGGTGTTTTGGAGGGAAATATTACCATGTTTGACGAGTCGGTAATCATCGTGGACAACGCAAATATTACAGTGAATGGAACGATTTGGGCTAAGGATAACTCTAAGATTATAATAAGGTCGTCCAATTTAACGATGGAAGTTCCATCCGCTTATCCGGTAGTGGTTGAAAAGCAGTACGACGGCCCCCATGGATTCATGTTGATCGAAGACGGAGCCTCAATAACAATCGAGAATTCGGATCTCCATTTGGTAAGACATCAAATTTATGAGGATCCCGGGGACCTGATGGTACCTGGGGAGGTCCTAGTTAATTTTGGTGATTTCTACATGGGTAACTCCTACCTGGACACCGTTGGTTCCATTGATTATGGCTGGGGCCGAATAGCCCTGATAAGGGGCATCGTCATGCACATGAACTGCGAGCTCAACATCATCAACTCTTCCCTGGTACCAGGCATAGTGTTCTACGTGAACTCACACGGCGCCATAGAGAACACGACATTTAGAAGTATATCAATGCAGAAGAACACGGAGGAAAGCTTGGTGATCATTTCGAACTCTACTATAACCCATACGATAACCATCGATGAGGTTTCAAACACTGTTTTTAACAATTGCGAGCTGGAGTCATGCTTGATCGTGAAGGGCCATGGTAAAGCGATTTTATATGACACAAATATGGGCGGCCTAAAAATGCTTGAGAACGGTACGGTAATTATGGACGATTCGGAGTTCTTAATCGAACTACCACTATATCTAGGTTGGAATCATATTCAGGACAACTCAAATTTGACGTTGCGGAGTTCCTCTTTTATTAAAACGCTGTATCTTTTCGATAACAGCACCATATCGTTAACTAACTCGTCCATGAATACGACCATATTAACCGATAACTCCTCGATAACACTTGAAGGCTCATCGATAGATAATTTGACTGCTGAAGGGACTGCCACGGTTTGGCTTGAAGGATCAGAAATCGGAAATTACACCCTCGCCAATGATACGAAAATATGTAATATCACAACGCTAGCTGTCACCACAAGCCTGAACCGTCAACCTATACAAATACCTGTTAGCATATTGGACGAAACAGGAGAAATTTTGGCATCCTCGGAAACGGATGAGCGAGGCAAAACCTCGTTTATATTGGTAAGGGACATGATATGGTTCAACATGACCTCCAAGGAAATGGAGTATTCACCTGTAACAACCTATGTAACCGTCGAGGGTGATCATGAAAACCTCCATTCAGAGAAAGGTACAGCCATCGAAGGAGATTACGTTGAGGTGACGTTGGTATTCGAGGATTACAGCGCCCCCGTAATGGACGATGTCCGCTTTGAAACCGATCCTTTCTTCAACACAAATGAAAAAGTTCTTGTCTCAGTTCATGTGGAGGATGAGGAAACGAGCCTGGCCAATGTTGCATTGAGATACAGCGTGGATGGCGGCGTTACTTGGGGGAATATCAGCCTCTACAATACAGGACAAAACGTATATGAAAACTCCATACCAGGACAGAGCGACGGAACGAAAGTGAGGTTCTACATCGTTGCAGAGGATAAATGTGGAAATACGGTACATAGCCGATACTATGCATATACCGTTGGCGAGAGTGTGGTGTTGGTTAACAATTTGATCATAATAACGGGACTGACCCTCGTTTTTGGGATTATTGCTTTGATGACCATTAGAGGACTTTGGCATAAAAGTAAGGAAAAGAAATTCATTCATAGGGCTGAGAAATAATATTGTGATACATGTGATGGAGGGCCTAAAATGGCTGAAGCAGATACAAAGAAAAAGGCGGATCCTGGTTTGATCAGCCAAATGACTGCAAAAGTGGATGAACTTTCCCAGGCAAATAAAACACTCAAAGGCATGGAGTATTTCTACAACTTCGCTAAAATGATGTATACCTGGCGGGCGGAGGAGATCGCCGAGAAGAAGCAGAAGGGAAAGAAGGTGATAGGCAGCTTCTGCAACTTCGTGCCCGAGGAATTGATACTGGCCTCTGGAGCTATACCGATCAGACACTGCGCAGGCTTTCAGGATACTATTTTGCCTGCGGAGGAGATACTGCCAAGAAACTTCTGTCCGTTGATAAAATCTGCCCTTGGATTTTCCATAATGGGTGATCCGCTGTACGAACAGTCCGATGTTGTGGTTGTGCCAACGACATGCGATGGCAAGAAAAAGTACTGCGAAATAATAGGCGAGAGCAAAAATACATGGGTGATGGAGGTTCCCCACACCACGGAAACCCCACAAGCAAGGGAACTCTGGCTGGAAGAGATCAAGCTCCTGAAAAAAAACATTGAAAAATTGACAGGAAATAGGATAACATCTCAATCCCTGAAAAGGGCCATCCAACTATCGAATAAAAAACGCAGCCTGATAAGGAGGCTTTACGAGGTCAGAAAAAGAAAATCTCCGCCGATATGGGGAAGGGATGCACTGCTCGTTACAAGCCTTTCGCAGTTCGACAATCAACAAAGATGGATTAACAAGACTGAGGAGCTGTGTCAGGAGCTTGAGTCAACGGAAACAGGGGTTTGCCCCGAGTCTGCCCCGAGAATAATGCTTACAGGAAGCCCTGTATTCATGCCAACATGGAAGATCCCCATATTGATCGAGGAATCTGGAGGTATCATAGTTTGCGACGATATATGCACAGGCTCGAAAGGCTTCTGGGATCCAATAGAGGTTCCGCACTGGACAATGGAGGATATGCTCCTGGCGTTGGCTGATCGGTACCTAATGAATACCTGCGCATGTTTCACACCCAACACTGCAAGGCTGATAAGACTGCAGGGCTTCGTTGAGGACTTCAAAGTTGAGGGATTATTCTATCACATCCTACTGGCATGCCACATATACGGTGTGGAGGCCAGGAGAATCGAGAACGCAATGAAGGCCGAGGGCATACCGATGCTGGAAATCGAGACAGATTACAGCCAGGAGGATGTGGAGCAGATAAGGACAAGGGTAGAGGCGTTTTTGGAGATGATTGTGGCGAGGAGGAGAATCTCGGTAGCAATGAAAGGCTGAAATACGGCTTTTTTACCGGTTTAAACCCAATTGTGAGAGGATAATCAAAACATTTATCTCTTATTACATCAATGTATAATAACATCTCATACAAAGATTGAACAAGGAAGTGGTAAATTGAAATCCTACAGTCAGAAGACCATCATTTTTACCTGTGTCCTTCTCCTATCCTTGATAAGCGCAACCATTCCTGCCACCGCGTGTTTTTCTCAGACAACGAGCTGTGAGGGCCAAAGTGTAAGCCAAGGCGATGGCGGCTCCACGGATTACTGGTATGACGACCTCGTTCCGCCCCCGCATTCAGTTCATCTCGGGGAAGGTACCGAATGGATCATAAATGTGCACGGTGGTGGAGGTTGCAGCGATTACGAGCACCTGACAGTTACTGATGAGGAAGAACCACCCGGATGGACTACAACCATCACAATGGGCACGATATACAATACCGGTGATGAGCCGTTTTTTTACTATGTTCCAAGCCATAAACCTGTATTGGAAGGCGATGACATCGAAGACAAGGAGATATATATCGGTAGAACCTGGGATTTCGACATCATCTACAACGTGACAAATATCGGCTCACCAATGGATTGCTTGGATCAGATTTGTGAAGTTTTTGTAGCGGGATTTGACCCTGATAATCAGCACGACTATGTTTATGTCCATACAACTACCCACATAATAGATAGCTACCCGCTGGTAACGGTTCTCACACCCAACGGCGGTGAATCTTGGGGTGGAACCCATGACATCACCTGGGATGCTGTGGACGACCAGCCCTGGCCTCCCAATCCGATAGATATTTATTATTCAACATCAGGAACTGGAGGGCCTTGGAACGAGATAAATGGAGGCAGCTACTCCCATGAGGATGATGACGAGGAGGAATGGGTCTTACCCTCAGGAGTTGAATCAGAAGATTGCTATGTGAAAGTTGAAGCCACAGATGCCAAAGGGCAGAGCAGTCACGACATCAGTGATACCGCTTTTGAGATCGATACCATACCCCCCACTGTAGAAGGGACGGATCCGGAGGATGATGAAGGTGAAGTACCCATAAGCAAGGACGTAGTCGTAATGTTCTCAGAGCCAATGGATCCCTCAACAGTTACCATTACCCAAACTGATGGCACCGACCCAGGTGGCTGGGAATGGACTTGGACACCATGCCACAGGCAGGTTACAGGGACACATGATAACTGGGACTACGGCGAGGAGGTTGAAATGACCATCAGTGCAAACTATGCTGACGACACTAACCCAGGGAATGCCAACCCCGACCCATATGTTTGGAACTTCTTTGTTACGGCCCAGCAAGTCGATTTAGTGGTTATCGAGGATGAGCCAGGTGGAACAGGCGATGCCATAATGGACCAAACCATTCCAGTAGGATTCACTATCCAGGGTTGGGCTGCTGGCTACAACAGCACAACAGGGGATTACATAGGAGATGTCCATGTGAACTGGTTATACTTCAATTACAACGGCTCTGATGCCACGACATCACCCTCTACAGGCACGACCTCGACCTTCGATGCTGGCGATATGCCAGGGGACGCTACCTGGAAGATCTGCGATGGTGAAGGCCATCAATACGAGGTCGATTTCCATATAGTTGTCCCTGGTGTTGATCAGGTCATTATCAGGGACGCTCCAAATAATGAGGGAAACCCTATTGAAGATCAGACGATCAATGTTGACACCGAGGTTGTGGGCTATTCCGCGGCATACAACGATACTTACGGGTATATAGGCGATATCAATACGAATTGGAATGTGGAAAACTCTGATGGGGCCCAGGCAAGCACCTCCCCTGCTCATGGTTCAAGCTCCACATTCGATTCAGGCACATTCACTGGAACCGCGGTTTGGAGGGCCTGTGATGGAGAAGGGCATTGGGATACCGTAACTTTCACAATAGTCGCCATGGTGGATTACATCCGCATAGAGTATTATGAAGGTGAGGAAATCGGCGATGTGACCATGACTACTGACGATACTCTTGACTGCTATGCAAGAGCCTATAATAACGTGGCAGGCCTCCTTGGTGATATTGCCGTGAATTGGACGGTTATTGGAGAAATCGGCTATGTTTCGCCCGCACAAGGAACCATGACAACCTTTTATGCGGAAACAGTTGGATCCGGACATATTCATGCCTGTGACGGTAACTATCATACGGACACAACGGGGACGATCACCGTGACCCACGGAGAATGCTGCTCTATTACCCTTTCCCCCGTTCAGACGACTGTGACCTCTGATCTCAGCCAGCAGTATACCGCTACATGCTGTGATGAAGACGGAAACGAGTGGGAGGGCGTGGACGGTACCTGGTCTGAGACAGATCCAAAAGGTACCATCACAGGCACTGGCAGATTCTATGCAGGAAAGATGGGCACCTGGACCATAAAATACACTGAAGATGGGATTACGGGAACCACAAAGGTGACAGTTGAATTCGGCTCTCCCACGAGCATCAGAATGGAGCCTGAGACCTGGTCAGGCACCGCAGATGATACGGTTACATTCACGGTCATAGGCATAGACAGCGACGGAAATGAAAGAGATGTGACCGAATTCACAACATTCACCACCGATGACCCTTCGGGTGATTGTGCTTACAACATATATCATCCTGCAGAGGCGGGCGATTGGGAGGTCACGGGAACTTTCCACAGCCTCACAGCTTCGACTTCGGTAAATGTGGATGCAGGTGACCTTTACGAAATAGTCATCGAGGATGAAGATGGTGACCCGATAGACGGCTCCTCGATAATCTTAGGGCAGAGCTTTGATGCCTACGCAAGAGGATACGATGAAGACGGAAATCTGATTGGCGATATCTATGCCTCTTGGGAAAGTGACGACAGCTCGGTCTGCACAGTAGGTTCCAATAAAGACACATCCACTGAGATCACCGTAATAGGTCCAGGCCCCTGCACGATTTCTGCAGAAAAGTTCGATATCTCCGGATTCCTCATCCTCTCTGTACCCTCGGATTCGGATTCGGACGGTTTGGCAGATAAATGGGAACTGGAGAATTTCGGCAACCTGTACTCAAGTGGTACCGAGGACCCGGATAACGATGGTATATCGAATCTGGACGAGTACCTTGCCGGTACGGATCCAATGGCCGCAGAGCAGGTTAAAGAGGATGATTTTAGCATATATCTGTTGATTTTTATCATCGTAGTTATCGCCATTGTAGGTGTTGTGGTGGTAGCTATCTTGGCCACTAGAAAAAAATGATGAACAAATGAATATTAGCGATATATAGCAATGAGGAAAGTTTAAATATTCACAATCCCATAATTAAGCATCAACAAAAAGGTCCAGATATGGGTCGACAAAGCGAATTTGAATATAATGGAGGGACCGAGATGAAAGGTAAAGGAAAGTGGGCTATATTTATAGCTATGGCAATCATTGTGTCTCTAGTGATGGTGAGTACCCCTGTGGCGGCCTGTTTTAGGCAGACCACAACCTGTGAAGGGGAGACTGTCATCCAGGGAGACGGCGGAGCAACCGATTATTGGTATGATGATCTTTATCCCCCCGATCACCCAATCACTGCAGGAGATACCGAAACATGGATCATAAATGTTAACATCGCTGGTGTATGTAGCAACTATGAGCATTTAACTGTTACAGACAACACCCCTCCCTCAGGCTGGACAACCACCATAGAAATGGGAACAATTTATTCAGGTTCTTTCACCTACATTGTTGGCGGTGGTACTGTATATGAAGGTGATGATATAGAAAACAAAGAGATCTACTTAGGTAGGTCTTGTGAATTCGACATCATATACAATATCACGGCACCTATCGACGCTGTTGGAGGACAGTACGCTGATATGATTTGCACGGTAATCGTGGTAGGATATGCGCCTGAAAATCAGCATGACTATGTTTATGTTCATTGCAAAGCTGGAATAGGTGCTATGGCAGCGCCTCTTGTAATAGTAACAAATCCGAACGCTGGCGAGGTATTGTCCGGACTTGAGAAAATAACATGGGATTCCTTAGGCCCACCAGGCTCAATGTCTTTCGATATACTCCTGAGCTCAGATGGTGGAGCGACATATCCTGATTTACTGGCTTCCGTTGGAGATATGCGTGAATGGGAATGGGACACAACCGCATACCCTGACGATAACAAATACATGATAAAAATCATAGTTTTCGACGGCATCGCGTACGGTGAAGGCTTCTCAGATGGCAATTTTGCATTAAATAATTACGCACCTGATCCCCCAACGAACTTGGTCATACATTTTGGCCTGACGACAAACGGTGAACCAACAGCCAAAGCACCTGAGGATAATACCGGCTCTGACCTAGAAAGGCTATATGAGGATGATAAAAGGGGCTACATGATAGATAAGGGCAAGAATATGTCATTGGAGACGTTCAACACCACGATCCAGAACGATCCTGTTGTAAGCGCAACGCTTTATGTTAAATACTGGATAAATGACACCGGCTATACTGGCATAAATTCTTTAATGTGGAAACTTGAAACAGATATTGTGTGGTCTTTCACAGATATAACACCTTTAGCCAGTGAGTTAACACCCACTGTAAAAACCTTTGATCTATTCGCTAACGGTGTGGATACCATCGCTGAGATAGCAAATCTCGACATTTATTTCCTAAACAATGATGGAGGCTCTTTTGGACCCCAGGGTGTGGTCTTTGATTGTTTGTGGATAACGTTTAAGGCCAGCACCAACGATTTAGGACTAACCTGGTTGCCATCACCATCGCTGGATATAGACTATTATCACATTTACAGAAGCACCGACAGTACTAATTTTGATTGGTATGACGAGACAGAACTTACTTTATGGAAGGATGCCGGCACTGCAAGTGACATGAACAATTATTTCTACAAGATTCATGCAGTGGACATTGGAGATACGGAAAGCCTTCTGCCCACATCTACTGTAGCTAAATTCGTAACATCCTTTTCAGATGGATGGAACCTGTTATCTATACCACTTATCCAGCAGGGAGATGATTCCATAAGCACTGTGATGCAGAGCGTGGACGAGAACTACGACAACATTTGGACTTTCCATGCAGGTTACTCGCGGCCCTGGCTGCATTGGCACTCAGAAAAACCAACTTATTTCAACAGCCTCTCCAACTTGAACAATGTTGACGGTTATTACTTGGAGATGCAGGCTTCAGGGAATCTGATCAGTCTTGGTATTGTTCCGGAATTAACCATAATCCCCTTGAAAGCGGGTTGGAACCTCATTGGATATCCAAGCATTGAAACCCAGACCGCGAATGATGCCCTGTTAAATATAGCAGGTAACTACGACAAAGTGATGCGATTCGACACAGCGATAGATGCAGAGGTAGAAATGCTCGGCGGTGAGAACATGCTCCCAGGTAACGGTTACTGGATCCATGCCACAAACAACTGCGATCTTATACTATAACCATCCATAAATCCCCAAGGAAGATTATCTTTATTTCTATTAAGAGCTAGGGCTCTGTTCCATGATCTATACTACGAATAGATTCTTCTAAAATACTAAATAATATTAAGCGGGTAGATTAGGTAAAGAGGCGGCAATTGGGCGAAGAGGCAAGGTTGAACGGGTGATTTATAATTAAAGGAAACGATAATACCAAAATTATATAAGTCAAAAACAACATATATACAAGGAACGTAATAGGTTGTGATACCATGAAGGAGGAAGGATTCGAGACCCTGAGGTCTTTGGTGGTCATAGCGGTTCTTCTTGGATCAGCATTTACCGTTGCAGCCATGATGACCCCTGAAGATGAATGCTGCAAATCTGAGTTCAAGCCTTTGGAGGTCCAGAAGTTACGGATTTCAGGCCCCGTGATGGTTGTTGTGGAAAACGAGGTCACTTGGGAATTGGAGATCTCCGTCAAGAACAACCTGGAGCCGGCTGATGATGAGATGGAGCCTGAGAACGATGAGCCGCTGGTTTTTTATTCGACCAGGGCCGATGGGGAAGCATGCTGCGCTCCAGTTTATATTAATCAGAACACGATTGTTGATGTCGTGGTGAAAGATACCCTACCTGTGGATTTCAATCTGGTAGATTTTTTACCGACGCAGGGACATGTTGTTTTGGATAACGATGAAAACGGCGGCACACTACTGACTTGGAATGTGGGAAATCTGGAACCCAAAGCTATGGCAAAATTGGAACTTACTGTAATAACCGCGAACGAAGGTTTTTCCATACCAGGCAACTATATTCTTAATGACGGTGCTACGGCCTGCGGTATGTTATATTCAACACAGGAAGTTCTGTCCGACGGCCCAACAAAACCCATCTTCGTAACGGTTACCGATGGGTATCCATTGGAGGCACCGGTTGCGGATGCTGGAATAGAGCAGATGGCGTTCGAGGGGGATCCTGTCTATCTTGACGGCTCTGGCTCCTACGATAAGGACGGAATGATCGTTGAGTACTTATGGTACATCGGCGAGGACCGAATAGGCTGGTCCATGACTTTACTGACCTACCTTCCAGTCGGTGAACATATCGTCACTCTGTTGGTAAAGGATAACGACCAATTGAGGGACTCCGATGAGGTCACGGTAACCATATATGAAGGTGATGCAGAGGTCGAAGGCGCGGTACTGACAGGAGTTGTCATTGATGCCACGACTAGGCGGGGCTTCGACCCGTACATCGTTCTCACATCTCGAGATTACCAGATATCCACCTGGACAGATTTCGAGGGCAATTACCGGATAATAGGCATCCCGACAGGGCACTACGATGTTTACTGCGAGGCCCCTGGTTACCTGGATTTCTATGGTGAAGTGGACATCCGCGAGAATGCGGAAGTGGAATACACCATCGGTATGATCAGGGAATAAGCCGTTGGTCCCCATAACACATTTACTGGGGCTTAGCCGCAACTTTTTAGGAAGATATCCAGAGGGACATCCTAAGAAAAAGTATATATTCGGATAACACTTTAGAGCGAATCGTAGTCGCAAAGATGTGTTCAGATGTTTTACGTCAGCATCCCAAAAGAGGTTCTAAACAAGATAATGGACTCTGCCAAATCCACCGATAAAGAGATCATAGGCATACTAGTCGGTAAAATCGAGAAACATACCATCGTGATAGAGGATGCAGTTACAGGTGAGCAGGAATCTGGTAATACCAGGGCAGCGCTGCCACCAAAAACCATTGCAGAGGTGACTGACAAGATTTTGAAGGGTGATATCAAGGGAAGGATCGTTGGATGGTACCACTCGCATCCTGGTTTTGGGATTTTCATGTCCTCCACGGATATCAACACCCAGAGGAACCTCCAGCAGTTCTCTTCCAATGTGACTGCCTTGATCGTGGAGCCAGATGATGAGGAGGCAGGCTTTTTCACGCTGCATGAGGATGCGGTTGTCCAATTGGAAGAGGATCAGGTTCATGTTTATGAAGAAGGTGAGGAGGTAATACCTGAGAGGTTCTCATCCCCTCCAAAGGTGCCTGAGCCCAAGAGAAGGAGGGGAAGAAAGCTTGTTAAGCCCTTCATGCCCGTGCCTGAATCCAGCGGAATAAACACGAAAGTCATCGCATTTGGCCTGGCTGCTGCTATGATATGCCTTGCCGTAGTTGGCATTATAATATTCCAGAACATCGATTTGAGCCCCAAGATTTCAAAGGTGGATGACATCAATCTGATCGGAGAGAATAGAAGAAATCAGCAGGATATACCTATCTTCATGGATACGATGGAGGTACAGGCAAACATCACCATAGGAGAAGGAAATATAAACGAGTCTGGTGTGAGGTTCTATTTCGGTCTAGAGGGGGTAGCATGGCATTTTCTAACTAACATTAACACTCCGAGGAACAACACCTATGCCTTGGTCATCAACATATCTAGACGCGGTGAAGGAGATCATCATATAAAGGTGAATTTTACAGATACCAACGGGAACACATGGGAGAAGGTATCGGAGCTGTTTATCGTAGATAACATTCCGGATCCACCTGAGGCTAGATTCATAAACGTGAGAGAGGGGGATATCCTCAACGGTACGATAACCTTGTTTGCTACTGTGGAGGATATTGAGGACAACATCTACAGTGTTACCTTTTATTACCTGAATGAAAGCGGAAATTGGAGTGCAATTGGCAATACTCGATTTGATATATTCGTTTATATAACGCAATTCGATACCAACCTATTGACAAACGGCACCTACGACATCAAGGTGAAGGCCGAAGATAGGAATCTATATATGGATGAGGAAGTGATAACGGTAACGATATTGCACGGTGGTTAAGGTAAAAGAATGTAGGGGGACGAAGGATATGAAGGTGATAGTACAGGCACCCATAGGTGAAGAGGCCGGGCTTGCGGAAATAGATGTGCAACCAACTCATACAATAAGACAGGTGAAGACGGAGGTATGCAAAGCCTTCGGCATCGAGGGCTCAAGCGTGGCCCTGATGTACGGCGGCGAGGTTCTGGACGAAAACAGAACCATTGAGGAACTGGGCATCGCAGAGAACTCACAGCTGGCCATAATGCCCTTGGATATCGTTGGCGGTGTATCTGGATAAGAGTATAGGAAGCGCTCCATCCTAGGGGGATGCCCTTGAACATCAAGAAAATCGACGACGAGTACGAGTATCTAAAGCAGCAATTCCCCTTGGTATCCAGGATAGGGGACAGGCTGTTCCAGGGCATGGTGCGCTGCAAGCGCGGATACGTGAAGACCCTGGCCAAACAGGGGGTATGGCCTTTTACCGAGTACGTGAAGTGGCACAAGTTCAAAATGGAACTCCACCCTCTCCATCCCTATAAACCGCCAGCGGTTACCTGGCTCACAGACATCCCCCATCCCAACATAATTCCCCAGCGCAAGGGAATGGTGTGTATAAGCCTCTTGGGTAAGGAGTGGACGCCCAAGACGGTGCTGCCTGCGGTGGTGAATGCGCTCTACTTCCTTTTATCGGATCCAAATCCTGACAATACCTATCCGAACCCGAAATGTATTGCAGCAGCTAAGGTGTGCAAGGCTCATGGATTCCCGAAGAGGGTGTTCGTGGAGCCGCTTTATGAATGACATCACAGGTGGATTACCTTGGTAGATAAGAATGGTGTGAAGAAGATCAGGGCGGTGATGCCCTCCGTTGCTTCCTTTGATGTGGAGTATGAAAACGAAGACGACCTGAAAAACAAGATCTGCCAGAAGCTGGGCATAGAACCCGAGCTGACGAACCTGATATTCGTTGAAAAGGAAGATGATCTGACACCAATCAATGTGGAGGATTTGGATGATTACGATGAGGAGGAGGAGGAGGACGAAAAACCAACAAAAGATGTCATCATCGACTACATCTGGGCAAGGCAGATGATAGCGCTCAAGGACGATCAAAAAAAGCTGAGAGAAGCAAATGCTTTGATTGTTGGGGCTGGTGCTCTCGGGAATGAGATCGTAAAGAACCTTGCCTGGATCGGTTTCGGAACCCTCAGCATTGTGGATTTCGATGTTGTTGAATTATCAAATGTGAGCAGGGGCCTGTTCGAAAAGGAGGATATCGGAAGGAATAAAGCGGAAGTCCTGGCGGAAAGAATGGAAAAGGCCAGCCCTTACTCAGAAGTGAGATCCGTTCCCACGAGGGTGGAAGAATGCGATGAGGAGCTGTTAAAATGTCAGGTGATTTTGAGCGCCTTAGACAATATGCCCACAAGGATCTGGCTCGCCTCGTTCTGCGTTAGGCATGGTATTCCACTGGTTGATGGAGGCATCAAGGAATTTCAAGGCAGGGTCCAGACCTATATTCCCAGTGAGGCGTGTCTGGCGTGCAACATCCCCATGGAAAGATACGCCGAGATCATGGAACTGAAGAATCCCTGTGAAGGCTATGAATATGGCGCCATAGCCTCCTTTTCCACCGTCGCCTCGATCGTCGCAGGTGTGCAGGTCAATGAGGCCATGAAGATAGTTGTGGGATGGCCAGGTTTAAAAGGTGTGCTGCTCATGGATTTCTTGAAAAACAACTATTCCGTCATGCCCTTGGAAAGGAATATGAACTGCTTTGTTTGTGGAAAAGAGTCGATAAAGGGAATCTCGGTGGAAAAGGAGTAGAAATCCTCGTGATATTGGGTAAATTAGTAGCTAATGAAGAGGGCGCGGGGCGGAGGAGGAGGGTGGTGGGTGGGTACAGATGGAATAAAGGGCGGGTGGAGGGGGAACTGGATGAGGGGTGCATGGAGAAGATAATGAGTGGTTTGCAGTCTTTTCTCTTC
>CBDUXN010000067.1:0-16149 GCA_965371185.1 uncultured Thermoplasmata archaeon | reverse complement strand
ATGACCCTCATGGATCGTTATGGGGGCTGAGAGGTGAATTTATGCAACAAGTCGCTCAGGCCCTGGAATTATTCCCATAAGGATCACCAAGAAAAATCCTGGGATTTTAGACCTTGAAATGATCGGCCTAGACATATCTAATAGGGCAGTGGAAATCGGGAGCAGGGCAATAACGAAGGAGGGGTTAAGTGATTCCATATACCTCATAAAAGGAGATGCAGAGAACCTTCCCTTTCAGAATCGCAGTTTTGATTTTGTAGCCTCAAATGCTACGCTCAATCTCCTCCCAGACAAAGAAAGAGGTTTTCATGAGATTGCTAGGGTGGCAAAGGATGGGAGCATGATTGTCATTGCAGATTGCATTGCTAAGGAGGACAAGCGGTGCTGCCAGGGAAATGATGATGAGTTGTGGAGCGCTTGCGTGGCTGGTGCGCCTACGAAAATAGAGTTTCAAGAGCTTGCACAGAAAGCGGGGTTGGAGATCATAAAAACCATGGAATTGACTGAGGAGGTTACCCGCCTCGTGAAAAACAAGCTATGGGATTGGCCGGAGTTCCTCGAATATGAGCTTGATTATTATGTGTTTGGGATGAGGAAAGGTGGATGAACATTTTCAGAGGACTTTTTCGTGATGGCCCTCCCTCCTCAAATGTCTTGATTTTGATAGAGTAAGTTCCAAGTTATTTCATCCCTTAAAAAAATTTCCTATCTCCTCAGCAACCTGCTCGATCTCCTCGGCTTTTATCTGCGGATCCATAGGAAGGGAGAGCACCTGTCCTGCACATTCTTCGGTATTCTTCAATTTAACAGGCGGCAGGATATCCTGGATGTAGGGCTGCTTGTGTACAGGTATGGAATAATGAATAGCTGTGCCGATTCCTTTGTTCTTCAAATAGATGGACAGCTCATCCCTTCTTTCCGTTTTTACGGTATATAAATAATAGACATGCTTAGCCCAGCTCATCTCTGTTGGAACAGCTATCTCGTTAATGTTGTTCAACAGTTTGCCATATTGGGCAGCGTTCTCCCTCCTCTTTTCTATCCATCCAGGCAGATGCTTCAACTGGACCCTTCCAATTGCTGCATGAATCTCGCTCAGCCTGAAGTTGAAGCCAAAGGACACGAACGTGTAACCCTCACTCCTTCCGTGATCCCTCATCATAGCCATCTTCTTTGCCAAGTCCGGGTCATTTGTCGTGATCATGCCTCCTTCCCCTGCAACTGTCATGTTCTTCGAAGGGTAGAAACTGAAGCATGTGATGTCGCCTATGGTCCCCACCTTGTGGCCGAAGCAGGTTGCACCATGAGCCTGGCAGGCATCTTCGATTACCTTCAAATCATTTTCTTTTGCGATATCCATAATCAGTTTCATCTCGGCTGGATGGCCGTACAGATGCACAGGCATTATAGCTTTAGTTCTGGGTGTAATGAGCCTTTCCATCTCTTCCGGTTTCATGGTGAAGGTGTTTGGATCTATGTCTGCAAACACGGGTGTTGCCCCTAAAAGAATTATTGGATTAGCGGTTGCAATGAATGTAAATGAAGGTATTATGACCTCATCGTCTTTGCCGATGTCCAATGCCCTCAATGCTAAGAATATCGCCGCGGTGCCTGAGTTAACGCTGATGCCGTGCTTTGCAGTGCAGAATTTTGCGAATTCCTCTTCAAACGATCGGGCTTTCTCGCCTCGAACATACTGACCGCTATCAAGAACTTCCTGCGCGGCTTTCTTCATCTCCTCGTCCATATACATCCTGCATAGCGGTATCGTATTCATTGTTACACCAACATTTAAGGTTCGGGTTCTGGTAGGTTTACCAATAATTTAAAAGTTACGATGACGTTCCTCACCTTCTTTCCTTCTTCAACTTTTTCAGTATCGGAACTTCTTCTATCTTCTCCTCGCCCAATTCCTCCCAAAGAATACCTTTTGGTTTCTCTCTTCTTGGTGTCTTTATCAAACGCTCAGGTGTGACCACAAGATCCAAAGGAACATCGTGTTGGGTCATGGGTATCTCGATGTCCACAACTTGCAGGGAGTGCACAGTTGAGACCACAGGCGTGTCATCTCCCACCAAACCGAACTCCCTGGCTAGGGCGAACTCCAGATCAGAATAACCTCCACCCTTCCCAATCCTTCCTCCATTAGCATCAACAGCAACCGAGCCAGCGATAACCAGATCAACAGCCTTCATGTGCTCAGGGCCGACCTTCTTTCCATACCGAAATGCACCTTTTATCGTTGCCCCTCTGCTCGGACTGCCAGGTATGCGATTCTTGTGCAACTCAATGAAGCATCTTTCTTCCCTCAGCCTCGGCACAGCCATGTAAACTGTCTTCCCTTCCATCAACGCATATTCACGCACAGCTCTTTGGGGGCTGTCAGGGTTGCACTTGAGCACATCCGTTTTCTGCCACATTTCTGTGTCAATCAATAGCTTAGCTGCCTTCTCTGCCCCCTCAAAATTTGGAATCCTGCCATGGGGTGGAAGGGGAAAACGCGCTATGCCCTCTTTCTCTAGGAGATCCCAGATTCTCTTTCTGAGGGCATCTTTTCCCATGGGGATAGAATCCTTGGCCATGAGCCCAATATAGAGGCAGATTCTAATAACCTTTTCACCCATCAACTGAGCGTAATGTGGGTTCTGCAAGGGTAAAGTTTAATAAATTGACCTCACATTTCGTATCGCATGTCAGAGCCCGCAATTCAAGTTCGGAATCTAGTGAAAGTTTACGGAGATTTACGAGCTGTGGATGATATTTCATTCGAGATACAGAAAGGTGATGTCTTCGCGTTTCTGGGCCCGAACGGAGCAGGGAAGACCACAACCGTGGAGATAATCGAGACCATACGCACTCCGACTTCGGGTGAGGTTGAGATACTGGGTATGGACATCAATAAAAACAGGAAAGAGATCATTCAAAGAATCGGCGTTCTGCCCCAGGAGTTCAACTCATTTGACCGTATAACTGTTCGGGAGACAGTTGCATTCTTCTCCGGGCTTTTTGGGGGAGGAAAGGATATCGATGAACTGCTGAAAATGGTTGGGTTGGGAGAGGAGAAAGACAAGCTCTATATGAACCTCTCGGGAGGACTGAAGCAGCGTGTCGGCATTGCGGTTGCCCTTGTCAACGACCCTGAGGTTGTGTTTCTGGACGAGCCTACAACCGGACTGGATCCAAGAGCCCGTAGGGAAGTCTGGAAGAATATCAAGGCGTTGAAGGCAGAAGGCAAGACCATATTCCTCACAACCCATTACATGGAGGAGGCTGAGGCCTTAGCGGATCAAGTAGCGATAATATCCAAAGGTAAAATCATAGCCGAAGGCTCGCCTTCCGAGCTGATCGACGCCCACTGCCAGACTATCCATGTTACCATACAAGGCGGCGGAAAGGGTGCATTTGTCTTAGCTAAAGACATGGGTCTTCCAGTAGAGGGGCTAGAGAACGAAAATGTTGTTATTGAAGCTCAAAACATCGACCAGATATTAGAAGTGCTCAAAGAACTAAAGGCAAAGGGGATTAGATACGACGGTTTAGATGTTAGAAAGGCGAACTTGGAGGAAGTGTTCCTGGCTCTAACTGGAGAGTCCCTTTCCATAAGTGGTGGTGAAGAATGAACCCCCGCCGTATTTCTGCCACCTTGAGCGTTAACCTGAAAGAGTTCACCCGTAACAAGGCTGCCATGTTCTGGACCCTGCTTTTCCCTGTGCTTCTAATACTTCTTTTCGGTTTCATTTTCATAGGGCAGGAAGAGATTGTATACGAGCTGCCAGTCCAAGATAAGGACGGTGGAGAGTGGTCCACCAATCTCACAGACATACTAAATGGGACCGGACTTTTTAGTGTGGAGATGGTGGATCCTGATGTAGATCCTGATAAATATATGAGCGAACACGATGCAAATATTATCCTAATCATACCTGAAGGATACACCGATAGCATCAATCAGAAGGTTTTAGCAAGAATAAATGGGCAGCCAGTGAACGGCACTGTGAACCTCACCATCAAATACGACCCTGCTGATACCTCTGCCAACACCAAGATACAGATCCTTTACTCGATAATCGATGGGATAAACAAGGGCTTCCCCCCACAAACTCAAGATGTAGTAGCGATACAGATGGAAACAACTGTATCGGAACAATTCGAGTTCATCGATTTCTTCACACCAGGCATCATAGCCATGGCCGTGATGAGCTCCAGCTTGTTTGGCACGGTTACCATCAACACCGAGCTTCGACAAAAGGGTGTCCTGAGAAAGCTGGCCACAACTCCGCTGACACGTCCCGAATGGCTGCTCTCAAACATACTCTATCAATTGGTTATGGCAGTTATCTCCACAACCGCCATCCTTCTGGTGGGAATTGCCGTATTTGGTCTCCAGTTCCAGTTGAACTTCTTCCTTCCACTGTTCGTTCTTCTCAATGTCTTTGCGTTCTCAGGAATCGGGATGTTGATCACAAGGTTCGTTAAGGAGGCCCAGAGCGCCGAGGCAGCAGCCAATGCGGTGATGTTCCCGATGATGTTCCTTGCCGGGACCTTCTTCCCCCTGGAGATGATGCCTGGTTTCCTTCAGCAGATAGCAAAGGTGCTTCCACTGTATTATGTAAATGAGGGGCTGCGGAACTCCATGGTGTACCTGGATTTCAGCCAGGCCTGGTTGCATGCGGCAGTAATAGGCATTTTTGGGATCATCGTGTTCATTCTGGGAGTTTTCGTGACCTCTTGGAAGGAAGAATGAATTTGAGGATGGGGGTTGGTGTTGTCCATGATTGGGCTTATGCCGGATTTCGCATACAATTTTCGGCATATGGGTTGGTATCTGTGGGCGGCCTCGCGGGAAGCTCGGCATATGGGTTGGTTTGCTCAAAAACCCGTTTTGGCCGTGGCAGATGGAGAGGGAACCAGCAAACCCCAACAAGCTGGTTTTAGAGTCCCGCGCAACCTTACAAAGCGGTTGCGCTTTACTTGTAAAATTCTTGAATGTTATATAGCCAGTATTCGAATGTTTACAAGTCCGAAGGGCGTGTCAAGTATGGAATAGGGGGATGAAGGAACTGGGGAGGGAGGGTTGAGTGTGGGATTGTATAGAGAAAAGTGATTAGATGAGAAAAAAGAATAAGTAATAACATTAAAAAATGGTGGAAAACGAGATGCTTTTAAAAAAATAAGAAAAGAAAGAAGGTTTAGTGTTGGTATTTGTTATTGCTATGGGTCTATCGCATCTATGGTGTCTGTGCCCGAAAATAGAGTGCTATCGATTAACTGGCCTGTCACTGTTAGAACGATATCATCCCCTGGGCTGAGTTTGTCTTCCAGATCGGACCTGTCGAACTTAACGTTCAGGGAATGACCTGTCAATATAGGATGCTCAGCTTGAATGTCTCCCTCGAGATAGACTGTGCTCGGATCGATATCTGCCACATCATAGCCTGCTGGTAGTTCTATGATGCATTCAACCCACTTGCCCTGGCTGTTGAGATTCAATGTCTCGGGATGAATTTCTATTGTCGCATCTATTGTATCTTCTTCGCCTTCTCCGGTGATCACGAACGCCAGGTCGATGGATACGTTATCAATGGGGTCCCAAATTTCGTACCATTGATTGGAATACCAGTAGACCGCGTTATCGCCGAATTGGTCGCTGCCCGACTCTTTCCAGCCGACAAATGGAAGCGTCCAGAAATCGATCTCCAGCCAGTAGACGGTGCCTGCTTCCTGGGTGAAAGGATCCTGGATATCGACGATGTTGATCTGCTGCCAGATGGTATGGTCAGTTAGGTTGTACTCACCCGAGGAAGGATCGTACCAACCCTGCAGGTCCTGGGTCATATTCTTGATGGTGTAATCGCCTGGGTAGAAATCGCGCTCCCACAGGAAGTCGTTGGCCGGCATGCTGTAGGTATTATTAGTCGAATTCGCAGGAATGTCCGAATGGATGCGCACAGTGAAAACAGGGATAGGCTGTACCCTGTCGCCTGCCCAAGAGATCCAAAAGTGGATATCCTCCACCGGCCCGGTTTCCGTACACAGCCAGTCATCAGCCAGGCGTGACATGGCGAACTCCACATCCCAGCCGCCCTCTTTTGGTAGTTGGGGATAGTGCATCTTATGGCCGTCTCCCTCCTCCCAGTCCGCTGCAGTCGGGATCATCAAAGCCATGCTGGTGGCTATCAATAGCGTACAAACCATTATGCCTACAATTTTCTTTCTCATCTCTTTTCACCTCCCCCTCTATAATATAGGCTTATTGGTATTTAGGGAAAAAAGTTTTCAATCTTCCTCCCCCCTAATGTCATAGCGGCCCACCTCGCCGCTCTTCCCTCTTTATTTCCCTCTGAGGGGAAGAGCGCATGGGCTTATACATTTAAAAAATTTTTGTAAAACTTTAATCTGCTTAAGGTATCCATATCAAAAATGAATTAGAAAACTCCATTTTTCATATTTACACCATCCCCCTTCCCCACGGCGTTTTTTCGCCGTGGCAGATGGGAAGAGAGAACCAGCAAACTCCATCAGGCTGGTTTTCGAATCCACAAGGGCGTGGGGGGAGCTAAAAGGGAAAAGGGGGGAACTGTGTATGGTTGCGAAGTGTGGGATTGCAAGAAGGAGGGGACTCAGGGCGGTGGGGATAAGAAAATCACCTATTTACCACGCCAGATCGGATGCGAATCGATCAACTTCTTCTTCTGGACATCCCAGCAGTAATTATTCTCGAATTTTTCTCTTCCATTTTCTCCCTTCTCCTTGGCCTCTTCAGGATGATCGTGTAAACGCATGATTGCCTCGGAGATTTTCGAGATATCGGTTGGATCAACGGCTAACCCGCACCTGCTCTCCTCCACCACTATCTTCCTCATGTTCGGAAAATTACTGACGATCATGGGTACTCCAATGGCCATGTAATCGAACAGTTTATTGGGCACACCAGCGATCTGGTTTGCGCTCGTGGGCTGATACAGGACGGTACCTATATCGAAGGTTGCTGCATACCTTAAAAGAACATCGCTCTGGACCCTTCCAGTGAAGATCACCCTCTCCTGAACCTCCTTTTCACTGGCGTATCTCTTTACCTTATCTAGGTCCTCCTCCTTTCCACCGCCTCCAGCTACCAGGAATTTCATGTTCCCAGGAAGTTCCTTCAAGGCGTCCATTGTTTGTTTTAGGCCCTTGTCCTCCAGGTTGACGCTGCCGGCATAGCCGATTATGAAACCGTTTTTTTCAAGACCTAAATCGGTTTTCATGCGTTCGATATCGCCCTCATTAAAATCCGGTACCGCATCCAGGCTTTTGGAATTGTAAAGCGCTGTTGCAGAAAAACCCATGGCACTGAACTTCTCAGCCAGGTCGTCCCCGTATGTGTAACTGTAGGTAACATTTTTCAACAGTCTTCTCTCTAAATATGCAAAGCATTTAGCCTCGAATTTGCTGTTCTGGGCCACCATCTCAGGCCAGTTCTCGTGGGCATCGTAAAATAACGGAACCTTGAGGGATTTCACAGCCTTCACGCCCGGATACAGCATCTCAAGGTCGTGGCATACGACAACGTTCGGTTTCAGGTCACGAATTTTTCTGGACAATTCCCTGCCGATTTTCCGGTAAGTTAAAAGTCTCTTTAAGAACGATTTTTTTGGAGGCTGTAAAAAGAATCTATGCAGGTGAATGCCATCTTTGATCTCCTTTGGGGGAAGGTTTGAGGCGTCCTTAATCCATGATAGCACATGGACCTCAAACCCATTTTCCTTGAGTACCTCGATTTCCTTTGCGGCCCGCATCACAGGCCAGGGTTTGAATAGATCGGCGTGCAGGACAAAGCAGGCTTTCATATTGTTTCCTCTTGCTGTGTAAATACAAATGTCATTTTTTTATAAGGGGGGATTCCCCATTTAAACGAATCTCTTGTTCCTTTATTACCCTTTCTATATGATAATATAAATTTTGGCCATTTTGCATCACAACATTTTTAATGGTGTTCTTATTTTACTCTAAACTCATGGTGAACTTGGAATTCTTCTTTGAACCCAAAAACATCGCAATAATAGGCGCCTCAGCAAAACCTGGGAAGATCGGTTACGAGATCTTAAAAAATGTGGTTGAAGCAGGTTATGATAAGGATGTGTATCCCATCAATGCAAAGGGTGAAGACGGAATTCTGGGCTTAAAAACCTATAGAAGCGTTCTCGATGTGCCTAGTAACGTAGATCTGGCCGTGTATGCTTTGCCCGCCAAATACGCCCCAAAAATTGTGGATGAATGCGGGAAAAAGGGAGTAAAAGGTATGGTCATCATATCAGGTGGATTCAAGGAACTCGGTGGTGAAGGGGCAGAACTGGAGAGGGAAGTGGTGGAGAAGGCGAAAAAACATAACATCCGGGTAATAGGCCCGAACTGCATGGGGATCTTTAATCCCAATGCAAAGGTTGACACCTTTTTCCAGCCCAGATACGCCATGACCAGGCCGAGAGAAGGTAATGTCGGCGTCCTCACCCAATCAGGAACATTCGGCATCAGTATGTTGGAATGGATTGCGGAGGAGCATTTGGGGATAAGCAAGTTCGTCAGCTACGGCAACAGGGCAGATGTTGATGAACTGGAGATGCTCAGATATCTTATGGATGATCCCGATACAAAGGTCATCGCCCTTTACGTGGAAAGCCTGAGCAATGGAAAGGAATTTATGAAATTGGCCAAGGAGATCGTAAGAAAGAAGCCCGTTGTGATGCTGAAAGGTGGTAGAAGCTCAGCAGGCTCCAAGGCAGCGGAGAGTCATACAGGTTCATTGACCGGTGATGACGCCGTTTTCGTAGGGGCAATGAGACAATGCGGCGTAGTGCTTGTAGAGGATGTTGATGAGCTTGTGGATGTCGTTAAAATCATTTCAATGCAGCCCCTGCCCAAGGGCAACGGTATTGCCATGGTCACCAACGGAGTTGGACCTTGCGTCGTGGCTGCTGATGATATCGAGTTTACGAGAAATTTGAAATTATCTGTTTTGAGCGGAGAAAGTATAAAAAAGCTGAGGCAGGTACTGCCCGAGTTCTGCATATTTTCCAACCCTCTGGACATCACTGGCAGTGCCTCTGCAGAATGGTTTCGGCAATCCATGGACATTTTGAGAGGAGATGAAGATGTGGACATACTAATGCCCTTTTTCGTATTTCAGGATGCGCCTTTGTCCGAAACCATAGAGGCAATGCATACATTCATGAGCGAACTGAACGACTCCGAAAAGACAATGCTCTGTGTGGCAAGCGGCGGGGAATTCACGAAAACACAGGTAAAAAAATTACAGGCCAATGGCATACCCTGCATACCAATATCAAAAAGAGCTGTTATGGCCCTCAGCAGGGTGGTATGGTATTCTAGGTTTTTGAACCGTACTTAAAATTTCTCCTTCAATCCGAACCGCCTTACCCTGATCTTACTCTGACCCAAAATCTCCTTGGCCAGTTCATCGATGTATTCGTCGTCATATATTATTTCTGAGATGCTGGCATTTATCAGCAGCTTTGTGCATACGACGCATGGACGGTTTGTCGTGTAGATCTTGGCATCTTTAATGCTGGTGCCAAAAACGGCAGCCTGGATTATGGCGTTCTGCTCTGCATGAACACCGCGGCACAGCTCGTGTCTTTCCCCAGTGTTAACGTCCAGGCTCTCCCTGAGGCAGCCTACCTCATGGCAATGCGGCAGTCCTTTAGGTGCACCGTTGTAGCCCGTGCTCAGCACCCTATTGTCCTTTACGATCACCGCCCCTACTTTTCTCCGCAAACAGGTTGACCTAGTGGCAGCCAAATGTGCCATCCTCATGAAATATTCATCGGGACTGGGTCTCTTGTTCTTAGCCACGAATTCACCAAAATTTTCATGGTAATAGTCTTTGCTGCTTATCTTTGTTTTGGGTCTTTTACTTAAAATCGATTTCCAGACGGTAAACTACCCCCTGGTTTGCCCTTCCCCAAGGCTCTTCTCGATAATTTGTGTCGGGCTCAACTTCCCGGTGATCACTGGAGAGGTTGACAGATCGTAGGGATTCGGTCCCACCATATTCAATGGCTTTTTGGGATCGAAAAGGGATTTGAACAACCAGCTTCCAATATTACCTGCCTTTAAGAAGCTGAAGACGGCACCGTTTACCCTTACCTTGGGAAAAACCTCTAGGATCGGATCCATCCCCAAGGCCTTTGAATCCTTTTTAAGAATTTCAAGCTGATGTTGGTGATATTTTGTGGTTTTGGAGGTTTTTTCCACACTGGTCTCAAGATTCAATTGTGCCAAGGGAGGCATCAATTTCAAAGCGCTCACCCCCAAAATATTTTGAATATCGGAGGCGTTGCCAATAAAATTTTTACTGAAGAGATGTTTAAGCAGTTTGGCAGAGGCGTGTGACGGGGGATAGGGTGTGTCCGAACCGAACAACAGTTTGCTTGACCAATAATTGATATCGTTGTAACCGAAAGCACGGAAGTACATCTCATCGACTTTTTCCTTATCCAGATCGGAAATGTGTTGTGCTTCAAATATGCGCTCGTATCTGATGAGGGATTTTGAGTTCGAAAAGAACTCCTTATAGCTTTGTGGTGCCAGTGTGGAAAGCTCACCGAATATGTTCGGATGGGAAAGGATTCTGTACAGCTCTTTGTTTCCTGTACCGTTCCAAGGAGCATGACCAAGAATCACCTTCAGTCTTGGCAACATATCGATTTTCCCATCTTCTATGAATTCTTTTATGGTTTCGTCCACCACCATCTCCACCCGATCCGCAGAGCCCTCCTGCGTATGGAATAATACGGGCATGTTGTAGTGTGCAGCCCTTTTCAGTATTCCTTTGGTTCTCTCCCCCAAAATTTCGAAATTCTCCTCCTTTGGATGAAGTTTAAGACCCCTCAATCCAAGTTGGAACACATTGTCAAAAGCATCCAGAGCATCACTATGATTGGGATCTATCCTTCCAAAACCGATAAAACGAAAGTTGTTGTGCGGGGCGTTGTCATCTGGGGATTTCTCTATCAACGCCTCTCTGATCCTCGAATTTATGGTTCTGTAGTCTCTCGGCAGCGGAGAGATGAGATTGGCCGAGAACGTAACGATGAAGTCGAATCCTATGTACCTGTCCAATGTACCGAGCAGATCTTCTCCAGGGTGAAACACGCTGTAAACATCCCTTTGACAGTAACGATAATAATCCGCTGATTCATCCTTTAAATCCCATGGGAAACGAAACCGATAATCACTTCCGTTCTTCGAAATGTTTACGATCAAATCCCTTACCATTCTGGAAAATCGCCTGACGAACTCGGAGGGCACCAATCCCTCCAACTTACCGATTCTGAGGTGCGTGTGCGCGTCCACAAGCACGAAATTGTGGATAACATCGTACTCGTCCTTCAAGAGCAGCATCACATCACCTGTTTCTTTCAATATCAAGGATTTCGTTCATGATAATGGGTTCGTTCACGATGGGGTCATACCACATGTTAGCTGACTTTTTGGAACATTCAAGTATTCTTTTCACCACCTTATCCATATCTCGGTCCTCCTTGATATATGTGAAGAGCCAATATTGGGCCGGGGAAATTCCGTTTCCGTCTAGACCGTAAATCGAATGGCGAATGGGATCCAGGAAATGCGAATAGATCAGGTTGCTTTCGTTGACCTCCTCTCTTATGATGTACAACATCTCCAGTACCAAATCCGAAAGGATATTTTTTTCGATTCTCGAGGGCTTGAGCTTCACGATATCGCTGAGCTCCCCGAATATGGGATCCCTCGATGGTTTGAACCAACTGCCCCCCTCACAGGCCATCTTCTTCAACGCTTGCAGATTTCCACTGCTCTCACTCAGCACACTGAGTATGTTCTCCTCATCCTTTTCAGTCAGCTTTTTAGCTTTCTTTGCAAGCATCTGTATGATGGCAGCAATACCCACCCTTCTAGCCGTGCTCGGCTGGGTATCAAAGAATCTGATCTCAGTTGTATGATTTTCTTTAGAATATGGATCCATGTCAAAGAAATGGGTGTCGGTACGAAAGGAATTGTTCTGCTTTTTGAACTCCTCCAAAAAAGATCTGGTGCCCTGCCAACCCCCCTCCAAGTGGGGCATGTACTCCTCTTCCTGAAAATTGCACAGATGCTTTTTGTTGTAAATGACCCTAATGCTTCTCACGCATCGCGGAAATGGCAGCTCCATGTCATTTGGACGATACCTTCCCCATAACCGCCCTGAAGCAAAGGGCGAGCAGGCAGAGAGCAATATAAGATACGCGGTGAAGAACCTTACAAGATGATAGAAGTTGGTGAAGAATATTTTCTCCTCGGCTCCCAAATTGGCGTTCTCGATCAATTTGATATGATGATGTTCCCCGCATGTGGGGAATGAATCCGACTGCGTGATCTCCTGCACTTTCTCATACGGGTTAACGCCGAAGGGCATGATGTGATTCTTTTTACCCATCTTATTAAGACGCTCGGTCACAATAGCGTAAACGGTCGAAGACCACCAGCTCAGTTCGTACAATGATTCACAGGGCGGTGAGGCAAGCTCAACCAAAGGCCATTCCGCCACATTCCTATCCACGGATATGAGCTCTGCCTTCACATTGGTGCCTCTGACTTTGTATGTAAGGTACAGAGCATCGTATGTTGAACTTTTTGACGTTCCGATCTTCATGGCCGAGGCTTTTTTATCGTAAAATTTTGGAATTTTCTTTTCCAAGGCATCTATCAGTGACTTGGATATAAGGGAATTGTAAACCTCCCCGAAGTCGGCATGGGAAAGCTTCCATCCCCTTTTATCCACAAGGAAGTACTCCGTTTCGAGGCCATGTGTGAATTCCAACTCCCGACAGTCGCCTTCGCACGCCAATGTATCGAGTTTGCCCACCTCATCGAACCAGTTGTCCCTGTTTCGCATCGAGGAGTAGAGAGTTTGTTTGACAATTTAAATTTTTCCACGGGAACTCGTTGTTTGAGGAATATTATTTCTAAACTGTTCGAAGAAACTCAAGAATTTCAATTCATGGTACCTGAGGAATGCGAGGGTTGGATCTCAATGAAAAGTAGGCAAATTCGATACAAGATTTAGATATAATATAAAAATGAAAGAATATCCGGACCTAAGTTCGGATATGAACTTAAAATACCGAGAGGAACTTAATTCGGGACTATACACCCCAAATGCCTCTGATAATGTTTATATTACGTGATGACATCGATATTAGGAGATGGTAAGGAAACCGCTTTCATACGGCACTTCGCATACACCTGGCCGTTATATGACCTATACCTCGAAACGTAAAAGTGTATCTGAGCAAATTAGTCGTCCCCCGCACTCGCCACAACGACCGCTCTTAAGCTCTCCACACCTTCCCCCCCCAAAGCCGATATTTTCAAGCGAGTTGTATCTGACCTCTTTATGTCCGCCTTGTTCTCCACTTCGATTATTGGAATATCCCCGAATCTTCCCTTTATATCCGATAAAATGCGAAGCTGGGTATCCATCACATAACCGCAGTGCTCGGACGGGTCTATGATGAAAACGATGACATTGGCCAAGTGCCTCAATGCGAGGATGGCCTTCAGCTCCATCTCGTTTCGTTTCTCCATCTCCCTGTCCAACAAGCCCGGGGTGTCGATCACCTGGAAAGTGGTTCCATCCGAATCGAAATGCCCTACGGAGATGCCTTTTGTGGTGAACGGGTAGGATGCGATCTTTGGTCTTGCAGAGGATATTCTCCTCACCAGCAAGGATTTGCCGACATTGGGCGCACCAGCAATTACAATGGTGGGCACATCGGCACTTATTGTAGGTGCTCTACGCAATTTCTCTCTGGCTGTGGCCAGGAATTCCAGCTCTTTTGATATCCGTTTTAAAACCGAGGAAAATCTACCGTAAGCCGCGGCAACCTGGCCCTTGACAGGTTCTTTACCATTTGAGCGGGATATGCTTTCCACAACCTCTTGGGCAATGTCCTTGATGGTTTTTCTGCAGTTGTCCACCCTTCCCAATGACCTTCTCATCTCATCGATGCCAATTGATACTTCGAAAAGTTCGTAATAAAACGGAGGGATGGCATCGAAATTTGGAAAGGATTTAATGAATCGGTTAAGGGTGGAGGATATGGTATTCGAGGCCTTTCTAACCTTTGATACGGCGAGCTTCCTGTTTCTCTGGGATTTATTCTTTACAGATACCTGGACCTTGCTCGCCTTTTTGAAGGCTTTATCTAGAATCTCGTCGGTTGTGAGAATAGTTGGTATCTTATACATATATGAGGTGTTATGTTATGGCGGAGGATAAGGATTACGATTACACTTACTATCTCACATTACTTTCTCGGAATTTACCCTCCCGGCTATAATCCTGTTTAAAACCGTATGGCAGGGAAAACCCTATAAATGTTATCGTCAATCACCCCGATATCAACCAAGGAGGTTCGAAAAATGGTTGCAGTGATCGATAAGGAAAAATGCGATGGGTGCGCTACCTGCGTTGAAGAATGTCCCTCTGAAGCCATATCGATTGGTGATGATGAAAAAGCCAAGGTGGATGAAGAGGAATGCGTGGACTGTGAGGTATGCGTAGACGAGTGCCCAAACGACGCTATCTCGATGTCAGAATAGAAAACGAGACCGGAGTTGGAGAGAAAATGGATAAACTCTATGTCCTCATTAAAGCAGAGCCTGGAAGAATAGAGGAGATTTTAGATTCTGTGATACAAAAAAGGTACGTTCAACAAGCCAGCGCTGTTACCGGCTCTTACGACATTATAGTAATAATTGAAGGTACGAGTATAGCCGAGATTCTTACCACTGTAGTTAAAGAAATTCATAAAATCGATGGTATAAAGAGCACAGAGACCTTGGTTAACGTTGAGTTTTAATGGCGCACTCACATCTCTATGTCCCTTTCGAACTCGCTTTTGGGCGAGGTTATGGAGGGTTTCAGGGCCGTTTCCCTGATTATATTCTCCCTGTTGCCGATGGCGTTGCACATGCTGCTGAACACCTGTATGTGATCCCTGAACCACTCGTCCCTGAGTTCGAGCTGTTTTCTTGTGTATCTGAGTTCCTCATCCAGCTCCTCCGCCAATGAATAAAGCTTTGCGAACTGATCCCTCTGCTTCTTCAGCCCCCTCTCCAATTCCTTTACTTTTGGCTCGAAGGCTTCCTTTTCCCTTTCCAATGAAGAGAGCCTGACCTCCATTTCTCTGATTTCCGTGTCCCTATTCTCGGCAACCTGCCTCAAGCTGAGGATTATACGCTCCTTCTCCTGAATCACACTATCTAGAACCTTAATCTTTTCTTTTGCCTGCTCGAAGTCCTTTTCCTGGATTTCGTAGGCATCCCACAATTTGGTGAGGCGCCCCTGCTCCTTTTCATATTCTCTTCTGTAGTCAACAATCGTCTCATCAGGCATGAGATCTCCTCCAAATAGTATTCGTGAGGTTATTAAGCCATATTCAACCAAATATCAGGCCGATTTCCCGTCCTTTTTCGGTTTAGAAAGCGTATGTGTAATAGCATATTAAAAGTTTTGGCTCACGGCTAAAGAAAGTCATTTGAATACGATTCTCTTCCCTTAACTTAGGAGTTCGTTGAGGGCGTCCTCCACCTCCTTCTGTGTCGCACCCCAAGGCACTATCACGATATTTCCAACACGCTCATGTCCTGCTTTTACTTCGCAGCACTTGGTAATGGCATAGGAATCTAGCTTGACATCCACCGCTCTCTTTTTCGGGCAGAAGTTGAAGAACTCAGGCTCTACGCCGTAAAGCGTTTTGAATATCCTCAGGGAGAGGTCACAACCGATAAGACATATGCTGCTCAACTCCTCTTTAGAGAACTCTGGCCTTTGATCGAGATAAAACGTCTTATTACCGCTCTTGAGCCCTGACGCATAGCAGGGAAACACGATATTCTGATTTTTACACTCCTTGGCCAGCTGGTTTAAATCCAGAATTTTGGGTATTATTTTCACTGGTTTATTAACGTTACCAGAGTACAGAGCATTTCTGACCAATTCCACGAGCTTCGGAGGCTCTGGAGGCACGACCTCGAAGACCGTTAAAGGTATTACCCTCTCCTTGTGGATGAAGGAGACATGCTCGAATTTTCCTTTTACTATTAAGGTCTCTGCGCCCAGCT
>CBDUXN010000066.1:0-16243 GCA_965371185.1 uncultured Thermoplasmata archaeon | reverse complement strand
GCTTTAAGGGTTTTTGAGAATGAATAAGGCTTTTTTGCAGAGCAGGGTAAGAAAAGCAGGATTTTTTTGTTTGGAGGCCGTTTGTACCTCTCTTTAACCCTTTTCCTAAAGCGCACGATATCCGGTCTGTAAAGGGATTCCCCAGATGCTGCAATCAATAGTCCTCCAGTAACAGGAAAATGTCTCTCCTGAAAAGAATAATAACGCGAGTCAAGGATTCGAAGCACGGATACCATCCAAGGTTCTGATCGTATTCTCGATTCAACGAGCTCTCGTAATCGTTCATTGCGAATTGCATTTCTCACGGTCTTTAGCTCAGATAGGGAGGCAAGATAATTATGGCATAGGATGGTTTCATAATCCGTCTTACCATCAAGGCATGCAGGACAATAACAGAACTCCTCACCAATTTCATCTATATTGACTTTGCCTTGGGCAGTTAGAAAATTTCCCAGCCTAGCGTTCAGGATAAGCGGCACAGAATCGAGCAGATCAACGCCGCAGTGGATGAGGAGTGCGATATGATGTGGATTTCCGAGGCCAGGTGTATATATGAGGTTTTGGTATCCTACTACCTTTCTCAGATTAACCAGGGTATTCACAAATACCTTTGGATTTCTTATCAGGTGCATTGCATTTGCAAGGACGTAGACCTCAGCGTCAACACCTTCAACAGCATCGGCGATTGCATCCTCTTTTCCTGTGACAACAAATACCTTGCTTGATAGCTTCTCCTTATTTAGCTTGGCAGCATAAGCGTTCAACTCCATCTGACTGGGCGGATAAACCAAATGAGGTGAAAATGAATAATCGGGGATTTCATCCTTTGAATCAGAAAAAAGTGTTTCGGAGGCAGTTAAATACGGTTTTTTTCCTGAGAGCTTTTCCTTTGAAATGAGCACTTCAGCTTCATCAGGAGGCCTGATCCCGTCGGCGGATATGAACAGAACATTGGGGGTCATGACCTCTGCGTTCTGCTCCTCCACGAGCCATTTGCCGATCCTGGCCAAGCCGTTTCTTTTTGTAACTTCGAACATTTTTCCCCTGTCTTCGATCTGAGAATACAATATCTGAATAATATTTTATTGGTTTATTGATAATCAAGTGGAAACGATTCAGGCAGATCCGCGATATTCCATACCACGACTTCGATATCACTGGAATAATGGCTATCCAACTCATCAGCATATTTGTCTCTCAAATACTCTATAGCACATTCATGGGCTTTGGCTGGAGCACTGTATGTATATGAATGCTTTCTTTCCGCCAATAATTCCAGCCTTTTCCTTATCGTGTGAATTTCCTTGAATGGTTCTATTTGGACCTCTCTTATTGGAGTTACCATGTTCTTGATAGCACTCTCACATACACCAGGTTGTTTAAGGGTGTAGCCGCATTTATTTAAAGCCGCCTTATATTCTTCTATCACCCCAAAATCCGATCTTTTATAGAGAACTGACAGCAGCTCTCCACTTGCCACCCTCTTCATCTCTCTCAATGCAGCATCACAATTCTCTATCAAATGAAGCACATGCACGCTGATGATCGAATCAAAGGATGAGGATTTGAAGGGCAGAGAGCGCACATCACCCATAACAAGATTAACTAGACCCTTTGAGCGGGCCTTTTCAATCATAGCTGGGGAGATATCTATGCCCATAATACTTATTCCTCTTCTTTGTAGAGGCTCTGCAAATCTTCCTGTGCCGATGCCGATTTCGAGCACCTTTTTGCAATCTTTCAGCTCATCAACCATGGCATCTATCACAGCTCTCATAGTATCCTTTGGCAAACCTCTTGTTTCGTCATAGATGTCAACTACCGTGTCGAAGAATTGGGTCATCCTCGTTTCATTAGGCTATGGCTTCTTATATTCTTTTGCGTATCATCCTCCAGAAAACCATGGTAAACTTTTTTAGGGAAACATACCATACTCGGCAATACCATCTGCCATATCGGGGCCGTGGGGTAGCTTGGTCAATCCTTCGGGCTTTGGGAGCCTGGTACTCCAGTTCAAATCTCGGCGCTCGCATTCCAATTTCACTTTAATTCAAATCATGCAAGCGTCTTGTGTTCGAGTTATGCTTTTAATCGGTGGCATCTTAAGCTCGAACACTGGGCGGCCCCATACTTCCATGCACTCTACGACTACACTATGAAAAAAGGTATAAATACATATGCTATTCAGCAATGCACACTACCCATCGGGGCCGTGGGGTAGCTTGGTCAATCCTTCGGGCTTTGGGAGCCTGGTACTCCAGTTCAAATCTGGGCGGCCCCACTCTAATTTCACATTGATATTATTCGTGGGCCCGCTGCACCTTTAAGTTATGTTGCTAGTTGCTATTGTCTTAAGCTTAAAAGCTGGGCGGCCCTAAAAAATTCTATTCCTGTG
This sequence comes from uncultured Thermoplasmata archaeon, assembly GCA_965371185.1. Taxonomy (GTDB): domain Archaea; phylum Thermoplasmatota; class Thermoplasmata. Next base: position 13,848 of record CBDUXN010000066.1, on the reverse strand, counting down.
CCAGCCTCGCAACACTGACGACCCTGTCCCCCTTCTTCATTCTCATTACCCTGACACCCATTGTGGCTCTGCCCTGAACCCTTATGCCTCTTACAGGCATCCTGATGACCATGCCCTTTTGACTGGTTACAATAAGCTCGTCATCACTTGAAACCTCTTTAACACCAACCACCTTGCCATTCCTCTCGGTGGTTTTGATGTTTATCACACCGCGGGCGCCTCTCTTGGTCTTTCTGTATGCGGTAACAGAGGAGCGCTTGCCGTATCCATTCTCAGTTATCGTGAGGAGAACCGACTCTTCCTCTACAACACTCATACCCACAACTTCATCATCGTCTCTAAGCCTAACACCTTTTACACCCATACTTGCCCTGCCCGTAGGCCTTACATCCTTTTCATGGAATCTGACTGCTTGACCGTTCTTGGTGGCTATTATGATCTCCTTCTCTCCGTTTGTAAGCTTCGTTTCCACTAGCTCGTCACCTTCACGTAGGTTTATCGCTCTGATGCCTGTAACCCTGGGATGGCTGTAGGCTTTGAGTACCGTCTTTTTTATCAATCCTTTTTTGGTGACAAAAGTTAGGTATTGGAAGGCTGTGAACTCCTCGATCGGGATGGTAGCGTTTATCTCCTCACCCTTCTCCAGTCTTGGCAGGAGATTGATGATGGCCTTTCCCTTGGCGTGCCTCCCGCCCAAAGGTATTTTGTATGTTTTCAGCCAATAAACCTTGCCTTTGTTGCTGAAGAACAGGATGTAATTATGTGTTGAAGTGACGAAGAGGTCCACAACGTAATCCTCCTCCTTGGTTTCCATGCCCACCAGTCCAACGCCACCCCTCCTTTGGGTTCTGTAGGTATCCAAGGGAATCCTTTTAATGTAACCTGTATTCGTTATCGTTACAACCATCTCCTCCTCTGGTATTAGCTCCTCGATGTCAAAATCATCCGCAGCTTCCAAGTCTATGCTGGACCGTCTCTTATCGCCATATTTATCCTTGAGTTCTAAAAGCTCCTCCTTGATTATATTCGATATCTCCTCCTCGCTTTCCAATATTTCCCGATAACGGGCTATGCTCTTTTTCAGCTCCTCTGCCTCGTCTTTAATGCTCTGCCTCTCCAGCCCTGTCAGCTTTTGGAGTCTCATGTCCAAAATCGCCTTCGTCTGCTCGGGGGTTATCAGGAATTTCGCGGAAAGTGAATCCTTTGCCTCATCCACGGATTTCGATTTCCTGATGATCCTGATGACCTCATCGATGTTGTCCAAGGCAACTCTCAGGCCTTCGAGGATATGCGCCCTTTTTTCGGCCTTATCCAGTTCGAACTGCGTTCTCCTTCTTACCATTTCCTTCCTGTGGGCTATGTAGTAACGGATTATCTCGAGCAGGCTCAGGACCTTTGGCTGGTTGTCCACCAAGGCCAGATTGATTATGCCGAAGGTTGTCTGCATTTGGGTGTGCTTGTACAATTGCTTGAGAATGACGTCAGGTATCGCATCCCTTCTCAGATCGATTACGATACGCATGCCCTTTCTATCCGATTCGTCCCTCAGATCGGTTATGCCGTCGACCTTTCTATCCTTCACAAGATTGGCTATAGATTCCAATAGCTTGGATTTGTTCACCTGATATGGAATTTCAGAGACTATGATGCGATTCTTGCCGCTCTTGCCCTCCTCCATAGAGGTCTTTGCCCTGATCTTTACCAATCCTCTACCAACTGTGTAGGCGCTGATCACGCCGTTTATGCCGCAGATAATTCCCCCTGTGGGGAAATCAGGGGCTTTGATCACCTTCATCAACTCATTAATTTCAACCTCAGGGTTGTCGATCATAAGGATAATGCCGTCCACGATTTCACCGAGGTTATGCGGCGGCATGTTGGTGGCCATCCCCACGGCTATGCCAGAAGAGCCGTTTACGAGAAGATTGGGCAGTTTTGCCGGGAGCACGGTTGGCTCTTTCAGCGAACCGTCGTAGTTTGGCACGAAATCCACGGTGTTTTTCTCGATGTCTCTGAGCATCTCCTCGGCCATCTTATTGAGCCTTGATTCGGTGTATCTCATGGCAGCAGCGGAATCACCGTCCACGGAGCCGAAATTTCCTTGACCGTCAATGAGCATGTACCTTAGAGAGAACACCTGGGCCATTCTGACCATTGCATCGTAGACAGCCAAATCTCCGTGGGGGTGGTACTTCCCGAGTACATCGCCCACGACCCTTGCAGACTTCTTGTAGGACTTTGTGGATGTTATGCCTGCCTCGTGCATTGCATAGAGAATGCGGCGATGCACAGGTTTTAGACCGTCTCTGACATCTGGAAGCGCTCTGCCCACGATGACGCTCATGGCATAGTCTATGTAAGACGTCTTCATCTCGTCCTCGATGGAGCGGAATATCACCCTTTCCTGGCTCTCTTCCTCAGTGTTGGTTTCGTTATTAGACAACCCTCTCACTCCTAATACAAATCAATCTCCACATTACTCCATCATCAGAAAGACCTACACATCCAGGTTCACCACTTCCAATGCATGCTCCTGGATGAACACCCTCCTCGGCTCAACCTGGTCCCCCATCAGGGTGGTGAAGAGCTCGTCAGCATAGGCTGCATCCTCCAAGGTAACCTTGACTATGATCCTGGTCTCAGGGTTCATGGTGGTTTCCCAGAGCTGCGTGGGGTTCATCTCTCCAAGACCCTTGTACCGCTGTAGTGAAATGCCGTCTCCCAGTTCCTTCAATTTTTCCTCCTTCTCAGCCTCACCGTAAACATACCATTCCTTGCTCCCCTTCTTGAGCCTGAACAAAGGAGGCTTTGCGATGTATATGTAACCTGCTGTGATAAGTTCCTCCATATACCTGTAAAAGAAAGTTAGCAGCAAGGTCCTTATATGGGCACCATCGATATCCGCATCCGTCATTATTATGATGCTGTGGTACCGCGTCTTGTTAATATCGAATTCCTCGCCGATATTGGCACCTATTGCGGTGATCAACGTTTGGATCTCAGCGTTTCTAAAGATCTTATCCAGTCTGGCCTTCTCCACATTGAGGATCTTCCCTCTCAAGGGCAGTATGGCCTGGAATGTTCTGTCCCTCCCCTGCTTTGCGGAGCCGCCAGCAGAATCACCCTCGACGACATAAAGCTCACACTTCTCAGGGTCCTTCTCAGAGCAGTCGGCGAGCTTCCCTGGCAGATTACTGCCCTCAAAAACGGTTTTCCTCCTCGTAAGTTCCCGTGCCTTCCTTGCCGCGATTCGTGCTTGGGAAGCGATCATCGCCTTCTCAATAACACATCTGGCTGTTCTTGGATTCTCCTCGAAAAATTCTGCCAGCTTCTCGTTGATGACGGATTCAACGATGCCCTTGATTTCGCTGTTTCCCAGCTTCGTCTTCGTTTGGCCCTCGAACTGCGGTTCAGACAATTTCACGCTTATTATCGCCGTCAATCCTTCCCTGCAATCCTCACCTGTCAATTTGTCTGAATCGTTCTTGACCAGGGAATTCTTTCTGGCATAATCGTTCAATGTTCGTGTAATTGCCGCCTTGAAACCGCTGAGATGTGTCCCTCCTTCAACGGTGTTTATGTTGTTCGCAAAGGAATGCGTATTGTCTATGAAGCCGTCATTGTACTGCAGTGCCACCTCCACTATGACGTCCTCTCTTGAAGACTCGAAGTATATCACATCCTCATGCAGTATGTTCTTGTTCTTGTTCAAGTGCTGCACGAAGGATATTATGCCCCCTTCGTACTGAAAGATGTTCTCCTTCCCGCTTTTGTCGTCCCTTACGGTGATCTTAAGGCCCTTGTTCAGGAACGCCAGCTCCCTCAAACGGGTGGATATGGTTTCGAAATTGAAGTCTATCTCACTAAAAATCTCCTTATCGGGCATGAAGGTGACTAAGGTGCCAGTTTCCTCGGAATCACCGATTACATCCAGCTCTCCGATAGGAGTTCCCCGTTCGTATCTTTGGGAATGTATCTTACCACTCCTGGAGATTCTCACCTCCAGCCATTCCGAAAGTGCATTCACAACTGAAACGCCGACCCCGTGCAACCCGCCAGAAACCTTGTAGCTCTTTTTGTCGAACTTGCCTCCAGCGTGAAGTTTCGTCATCACGATTTCAACGCCTGGCCGCTTGTATTTTGTGTGTATATTCACAGGGATGCCCCTGCCGTTGTCATGGACGGATACGCTGCCGTTCTCATGCAGAATAACCTTGATTTCGTCGCAGTAGCCAACCATGGCCTCATCTATGCTGTTGTCCACTACCTCGTAAACCAGGTGGTGCAGGCCTCTAGCATCCGTGCTGCCGATGTACATGCTCGGCCTCTTCCTCACGGCCTGCAAACCTTCAAGCACTTGTATATCATCTACTCTGTAGGTCTCCTCTTTTTTCATAACCTCAAACCCATATTCTATGGTGCGCCATCCCCTCTTCTGAACCATTGGATTTGCATGTTAAAGAAGGAAGTAATTCACTCCAATTTCCGTATGGTACTGTACATATATAAAGGCTTTTATAGGAGGGCTCTGAAACTATTACTGGCACCTAAAATCAAGAGATATTAAAATGCTCATTTTGAAGATAAGAATTTTAGAAATCTTAAACATGATTTCACAGACCCATTTCTGCCATCTCAATTTCACGTCTCTTCTTTTCAAGGAAACTGTAAACTGCTTTATGTTCACTTCCTTTTAAAAGCATCTCAACAGCTATCACTGCTATACCCATCTCCATACGTTTTCCAATGATACCCACAGTGTTACCATAAATAGAAACATTTACATTGGCCAGCTCTTCGATCAATCTCCGGGTTTTTCCCTTCTTTCCGATGATCCTTGCCCTGATACGCCTCACATGCTTTTGGCTCTTTCCTACAAAGTCGCGAATATCGATCAGTGTGAAATATACTTCGTCTTTTAACAGTCCAAACGCCTTCTCCGGCGAGAAGCCGCGTCCTATGGCCCTGACCGTATCCATGCATTTCAAGGCCAGAACAGGGTCCTTTGAATCAGAATCGTCGATCGTAACATCAGCGCTCTCGGAATCGATGATGATCGAGGTGTCTGTCTCCTCCTCCAATCTCTTTTTCACCTCACCGTTCTTACCCACAAGAACGCCCAACCTCTCCATAGGAACTTTTACGTACTTCAATTCTATCGCCCCGTTATGTAGTTCAGCATTTCCTTCTCTTCAACCCTCACACCCAGCTTTTTAAAGTATCGTGCTATGTTTTTTACATCTCTCACCAGCAGTTCCTGGGCCAAGGGATGATCCAGAACAACAGCCTGGCCAACATCGATGAAGAAAAGATCTCCATTGTCCACAAGGATGTTGTATTCGCTCAGGTCGCCGTGAACCAGCCTCGCCTTTGAATAGAGTTTTTTTATCATTTTTTGGATCGTTTCAAAGCTCTTTTTCGGTCTCTTTAAAGGGACATCCTTCAGCATGGGTGCAGGCTGGGCCTGGCTACCTATATACCCCATGACCAGGACGTTTTTCAGCTGTTTTTTTGGCTTGGGGGAAGCTACGCCAGCTTTGGTCATGCGTGACAAATTCTTGTATTCCTTTTGCGCCCACAGGTATATTATTCCCCATCTGTCCTTGGGAACGTTCCTGAACCTTGGGTCTCCGGTGATGTACTTCGTGAGATGCTTGTACGTGGAGGTGGAGGTGCGGTAGATTTTCACTGCATACAGCTCTCCTTTTTTCCCAGATGCTCTGAAAACATTGCCCTCCTTGCCTGTTGAAATGGGGTAATCGAGGGTTTCTATCACCTCTGTGGAGAGCAGTTTATACAGAACTTGGAGGGTTTTGCGGTCGAAGACCTCATCGTATGTCTTTCTGTCCTCGATGCTCTTATCCCTCATCCTGAAGGCATCTATCTTTTCATCAAAAGTGCGGTACATCTCCTCCTCTTTCAATACGACCCCCCAGGTCGAAACACACTCTGCAGCTTAAAACATATCACTGTAAATCTGGGGCAACAACCTCTTTCTCTTCAAGGAACTGGCCTGAGTTTTTGTGTATCTATAAATTATATCGGCCTTTTCATCTTGAAACTCCCAGGGTCTGACGATCAACAAATCGCCCTCTCTTATCCACATTCTCTTCTTGATTTTTCCCGGGATCCGGCCCAATCTCGATTTCCCATCTTCACACATCACCCTTATACGCGAGGCCCCAAGCAATTGCTCAGCTAAGCTGAATATCTCGCCTTTACCCTTCTTAGGCAAACGCAGACGCACATATCCATCTTGGGCTGGTTTCCGGTATCTCATTTTCTCCTATACAGGATAACGAGCTCCCTTTAAATAAGGATTTGGGTCTTTTGGATGGGTTTTTGGGCTAATATTTAGGATTCGGGAATTTTTTCAGAATGCTTAAAAGCCCAGGTTTTACTGCCCCAATAGTTCCATAGCGCTGCTCCCAGGATACCTATTAATTGTGAAAATATGTACCAGATATGGAAAAAATCGACCAGGGTGAATAGGATCGTCAAATTGATTCCCAGGCCGACAAGCGAAACCGAAATGAATTTTAAATAGGACCCAACAACTGCCGCTTTTTTGGTTGTTTTATCCCGGAAAGTCCATATTTTGTTTAGTATGTAATTGGATGTAACAGCCACGCAAAATGCTATTGCTGCGCTCAGGATGTACCATAGGTGAACCCACTCCACAAGGGAATAAAGCACCGTCAGATTCATGGGAACCCCTGTTGCTCCAACAACACAAAATTTAAAGAATTGTTTGAATGTGCTGTTCTTTGCGAACAGGATTGTGGGGAGTTGGGACATGTAGTTCCACATGACCTGTCTGTCGAGCTTGCTTTCTCCTTGCTCCCTGTCTTGAAATATATATGGAACTTCAATGATATCGTTGTAATTTCCCCTTGCCACGATTTCCAACCCGATTTTATTACTTTTAGGATTCAGTTCGCATCCTTCGATCACGTCCTTCTTAAGGGCAAAGAAACCGGACATCGGGTCCTTTACACTTGTCACGATTTTTGCCAGTAAGGTGGCACCTTTGGAGATGATCTTTCTTTTTACCGGCCAGTTCTTAACACCGCCTCCTTTGATGTACCTGCTTCCAAGGACTAGTTCGCAATCGCCGTTCTCGATAGGCTCGATGAGTTCTGGTATCGTCTCTGGAGGATGGCTAAAATCCCCGTCCATAACCAACAGTATCTCGCCCTTGGCTTCTTCAAAACCTCTGATCACAGCTGAGCTAAATCCCATCTCATCCTTACGAATGATCACATTGAGGTTGTGGTAGTCCTTTTTCAATCCGATAGCGAATTCTCCGGTCCCATCAGGTGAATCATCGTCGACGATTATGATTTCTCCCTCTATCTTGTTCTCCTGGAGGACTTCATTTATCGTTTTGATGAGCAAACCGATATTCTCTTTTTCATTGTAACATGGAATTATTATGGAGATCAACTTCTCTCACCTTCTTTCGAACACAAGGAAATTCACATCGAAATCCCCTTTATCTGTTTCAAATACCAGTACATAATTATCGTCCAGTAAGTCTTTTACAGTGTCATTTTTCAGCATCTTGCCATGTGAAGAAGCTTTCAGGACTATAAATGTTGCATTCAATGATATTATGTTGTCTATCGTCGGATCATAAACATCGTTGCTTGGGAAATAATAGCTGAATATCGCCTTATCCGAGGCGATCAATGAATCGCCGTCCTCAACGTTTTCCTGGAGAAATTCAACTGTATCGTTGGCCCCCTCGAACTTAAATACAAGAACACAACAGATGGAGATCACCAAAAACAGAACAATTATTGCTTTGCACATTTTTATGGTTTTATACAAAATCAAACCCAGTAATATTAGAATCGGTATCATGATCGTGTAGATGTATTGAGAGGCCATAAACGTGAATAAACTGAAGAAGATCAGGGAGGTTAAGGTCCAAATTACCACGAAGAAGGTTAACGGATTATTCGAGGCCCATTGCTTCAGTTTATCTCCTCCCTCACGAAGATTGCCAAATCTTTTCTTGGCTTCGATGATGAATGGGAATATCCCGATATTCAGCCAAACCAATGTCATAACCAAGGCGGTGAAATTACCCAAATAAATGAATTCATCCCCGATTACATATCCTCCTCCAGAGGTCTTTCTGAGGTGGAATTCTACAACGCCGTGGGGCAACATGACATAGATAACAGGTATCACGATTACAAGGAATAGAAGGGCTGAATACAACAGAGTAAGGCTTTTATACGATTTTTTTACGAAAATATAGGCAAGCAGGGGCAGGATGAACACCGCTCCTGTGAACTTGGTCAGCATTGCCAGAGAAAAGAGAACAACTGCAAGCAGAAAAAAATGCTGCTTTTGGGTTTTTTCATACTTTACGACGGCAAGGAAGGAAGCAGACATTAAAAGTAAAAGGAGATTTTCCAGCATTACCTGCCTATTGATGAACATGGTTAAAGGTTGAACAGCGAACAATGTACCGAGAATCAACCCGGACCTCTTGTCTTTCCATTCCTTACCGATCAGATAAAAAATGTAGACATTGATGATTCCCAATAGAACCACAAACCCCCTTGCCACATACCAATCCCTGCCAAATATCAAGAAGAATGCCGATTGAAGGTACATGAACAAAGGTGGGTGATCGAATAATTTTGTTGGGTCGTAAAGACCGTTATGAGCTAAAATATAACTGGATCTGTTGGCATATTCAGCCTCATCTATCCAGAACGAATAAACGGACGGTGTATTGTTATATATTCTGAGTAGAAGGGCAACAATGAAAATTAGCCCTAACCAAACATACTCCATTTTGATTTTATGCTTTCCAAAACTGTACTCGTCCTTTGCGATATTGTTCATAAATCTCGTAAACCAGCTCTCTTGGGACATTTAACTATCCGCCTGAATATCAACTTTTTACCCGATGTCCTCGCCTTCTCAGCCGACCTGCACTGTAATACTCCGGTTTCTTGGCCCGTCAAGTTCTATGAAAAGTATGGACTGCCAAGTGCCCAATGTGGCCCTACCTTCTATCACAGGTATGGAAACCGAGCACCCTATAATCGAAGCCAGAATATGGGAGTGGGCGTTGCTGTCGATGCTGTCGTGCAGGTAACCTTCACCTTTTGGTACGAGCTCTGAGATCTTGCTCAAAATATCCTTTTTCAGCCTCGGCTCGTCCTCGTTAATGGTCAGGGCTGTCGTGGTGTGCGGAGTGAACACGATTATGCTGCCGTTTTTGATGCCCGATTTTTTCAGAACCGCGTTCACCTGCCCTGTGATGTTCACGATTTCGACATCGCTTTTCGTTCTAATATTGAGCGTCTCAGCGAATGGTGGCATTGGAGGGTTATCAATACAGAGCAATAAATTATTTCCCCTATGGAATTCTTTCTTCTTTGCCCTCCCCCGTGACCCCCTCCGCCCACCCTTTTATAAGCTGAATGTCAGTAGAATTCCCGTAATTTCTCCCCTCCACCTTACCCCCTCCGCCCACGCATATCCCAAACCGTATGTAGAACTGATTTTCCTCATCCTTCTCACAGCACAAAGATTAAAAACTTCCAATATAATTCCCGTGAAGCCCAGGCAAAACAGAAGAAGATGCGGGTGCTCATGGAAAGGAATTTCCATTGCACCCTCGGTATTGGCTCATAGACATACTCATACCTGCGGGTGTAGTGTAGCCTGGTATCACTTAAGCTTGCCAAGCTTATAACTCGGGTTCAAAAGATGAGGTGGAACCACCTGTCCTGAAAATCCCGGCGCCCGCACTCTAATTTTACATTAATTTAAATCGTGCAGTCGCCTCATGTTCGAGTTATGTTGTGACCTCAATTTCGTCTTAAGCTCGAACACCCGGCGCCCTCTTGTTACAAAAACTTCAAACCATATGTAGCTTCCCACAAAATATTTAACACCCTTTCATGATTACCCCAAAAGCAATCCAGTATATGCGCGTTGAGGAAAAATTGGACTTAGAAGAACCTCATTTACCTTTTTCGTGTTTATTTGGATGCAGAGAAGGAATATGCATAGGTGGGAGAAAAAATGATAAAAGACAACAAAAGAACATTAATATTGTCCCTGTTGACCGTCTCTGTTATGGTTGCAGGGCTGTTTGCGACGGTGATCTCAACAAGTTTTACCGAGATGGAACCGCCTGAAGCGGAACAGTCATCTCAACAAGTGACAGCAGTTGAGCTAGAAGAAAGACCGTGCGAGATAGGGGAGGAACCAATTAGCGAATTTGAGGAGTCAGGCATTGAAGATGAACCACCGTCTATTGATTACGACGAAATAATTGACCATCAAATATTTGCTGGTGAGTATGAAATAACGGAAGATGATAAAGGAATCCATAGAATCGATATGCTCACTCCAGGCTGTGGAGCAATAGGTTCACCCGGAGATCCAGCCCTCCCGGAGAAGATGTTGGAATTTCAGGTCCCAGATAATATCGAGTGGTCAACTGTTGAACTTAATGTGGAAATTGTTGATTCTGCAGTATTACCCGGGTCTTATAATATCGCTCCAAATCCGCCCTTTATCGCAGGTGATTCAGAATTCGAATTTTGGGGATATGGTAAGAGTATAATAGATGGTAAAAACATGCATGTATACAATTTTGATTCCAATTATCCAGAGGATCCAGTGGAATTGCTCCCCTATTCACAAAGAAAAGAGCCCACTCAATCCGGATTCGAGAAGGCAAAATATTTGCGTATCGCATACAGGCCATTCTTGTATAATCCAGTTGCCCAAGAACTGACTTTGATACAAAAGGTAAATATACACATAAACTACGAATATCTACCGGATGCATCAAGGGGAACCCGTGGAAGTACATACGATTATGTAATTATTACCACGAACGATATCGTGGCAAACAGCGAAAAACTGGAATATTTCATAAATCTCAAGGAGCTGACCCACGATGTTTTGGTGGTGACAGAAGATGATTATGATATTTTAACAGGTCAAGCTCCAAATGAAAGACCAGAGAAAATAAGGCAGTGGTTGATCGACAACGAGCCGACCATGGGAATAGACTATGTCCTGTTGATAGGTGACCCAGACCCCGATGATCCCAGTGATCCTAATGATCATGTGGGTGATATACCAATGAAGTGGTGCATGCCCAACTACTTTGGATGGAGAAGTAGGGAGAACCCCACGGATTATTTCTATGCCGAGTTGGACGGCAACTGGGATTTGGACGGGGATCAATTCTTTGGCGAATGTCTAGATGTGAATCACCCCGAAAGCCCTGATCCTATGAATGTCAACACAGACTACTTCTCTGTCAGATGGACAGGTTTTGTGCACTGCGATTTTGATGAAGAATACGAATTCCATACATTCAGCGACGGCGGGGTTAGGCTGTACGTCGGTGGGGACCTGATAATCGATAACTGGGAAACCTTCTCAGAACATCCACCTACAAACGATTATGCCCTGAAGAACATGACTGTTGGCGACCATTCGATAACTCTGGAGTACAAGGAACATACCGGTGACGCGATAATCAAACTGTATTGGAGAACCACGGTGGGGGATAGCGATCCTAATTATCTTGGCCGTCAAATCATACCCTTGGATCATCTAAGAAATGAAACAGATACAGCAGACGGATTAACCGGGACATATTACAATAATGTCTACATGACTGGAACTCCAGGCCTGGAAAACCCAGATGGCGAGGTAATCAACTTCATCTGGGGAACAGGAGACCTTGGAGGTGGTGGACCTGAGACCGGTGCAGATGTTTTTATTGGAAGGATACCGGTATACAATGATGACTATACAAAATTGGATGATATCCTCCTGAAGATCATCGAATACGAAACCGACGCAGGAGATATCTCCTGGAGAAAAACGATTTTATTACCGATGGAACCACTCTGGGACGATACACCCGCTTATCATTTAGGTGAGGGGATCAGAAACGACTATGCGCTGGCTGCAGGGTTCACCTGTTTCCGCATCTACGAGGAGGATTTCAGCAGTTCCGGAGGACCTACACCAGAGCTGTGGCCCACTAATGTGAATAACGTGGTCAATGAATGGAAAAACGGGTACGGAATGGTCGTCTTTGATACCCATGGCTCCCCAACAAGTGCGAGTGATATCATCGGTGTAGATCAAGTGCCGCAGCTCGATGATACCAAACCTGCCTTTGTTTACTTGGTGGCTTGCACAAACGCCCATCCAGAAACCCCCAATAATCTAGCGTATTCGGTCCTGGAGCATGGAGGGATAACCACCCTTGGTGCATCCAGGGTTTCATACGGCGCTCACGGAGCCTGGACCTTTGATCCGACTGATGCCACAAACCACAACCTCGCGTATTTCTATACCAAGAAGGTAATAAATGATGGATCCCCGAAACCTGCAGGTGAGGCATTGTATCTGACAAAGGGCAACGTTCCCAATATTGGCTCAAACCTTTTGAACTACAATCTCTACGGTGATCCTGATTGTTATCTTTTGAGTACAGTCCCCAATGTCCCGCCCACTGCAGATGCAGGTGGCCCGTATGTTGTGGGTGAAGGAACCCCAGTGGCCTTCGATGCCTCGGGCTCAAATGATCCTGACAGCTACCCTGCTCCGCTGGAATACAGGTGGGATTTCAATGGCGATGGAGAGTGGGACACTCCATGGTCCACAAGCCCCACAGCAACCTTCACATGGACAGACGATTATGCCGGGACCGTGGTTGTAGAGGTCTCGGACAGCGTATTGACTGACACCGATTCCACATCTGTAATAGTGAATAATGTGGCGCCTTCCTTTACTCCACTTTTATCCTTCTCAATCGACGAGGCTCAGCTATTTACACTGATTACGGATCCTGAGGACCCGGGAAGCGACGACATCACAGTAACCTGGGAGTTGGAGCTCGGACCCACGCAGACAAACACCTACTATAATGACGGTGTTGGCCCTGACCCTGACCTGAGCTGGGACAGCGGCATCTATCCATTTTCAGTCATAGATTCGATCAGCCACACATACGGAGACAACGGAGATTACAACCTCACCCTCACTGTAGAGGATGATGATGAAGGTATAACCGTCCAAACGATTGTAATTACTGTGGACAATGTCGATCCTTCAATCACACACGTCGAGGCTTACATCCTGGTGAACTTCACACTGCGGGCAGCGGGAGAGAAATGGCACAATGTGGAGATGTACATCTACGAAAACGATTTGGAGATTGGATTCGCAGAGGTCGTTCGATATCCAGGGACCCCTGATGATCAGAGTGTCACTCTCTATGAGGTAAAATGCGATGTGACGAAATACATCAACATAACCGTTCTTTACACACCAGCGGACGACCCAGTCAACGGACAGCCAAACGGTGCAACACCATGCTGGGTGAACATCTCATTTGATGATGGAGGTTACAATCTCCTGCACAACACATTCAATGTTCAGCACCCCGAAACATGGGAATGGAACATAGGAGTGAACCAGTTCTTTATAGGGCACAACATCACATTTGAAAGTACGGCAGAGGATCCGGGAAGCGATGACTTAACCTTCACATGGCACTGGGACGACGGAACAGCAGATGATGTGCACATTTATTACAACGATGGAGCGAATCCAGATCCGTATCCAAGCCCCTGGGGACCATATCCTGTTACAGTCACAGACATCACAAAACACGCGTTTTCGACAAACGGGAACTACGATACCACTTTGACTGTTGAGGATGATGACGGCGGGAGCGATGTGATTCCTCTCGTCGTCATTCTTGTTTAGGGAGAATGCTCACCCCCTAAAAAATCTAGCAATCAATATATAATTAATGGAGAAAAGATGTTTATC
>CBDUXN010000065.1:0-16408 GCA_965371185.1 uncultured Thermoplasmata archaeon | reverse complement strand
AAAGGTTTAACCAGGGATACGAAGATAATGCTTGCTATGGTAATTCCGGGCTTATTGATCGTGGTTGTTGGCGTATTCGCAGCTACTAATCTACCAAGTTTGTGGGTGAAAACCTATATCGGTATCTTGGTCATTTTTATGAGCGTTCTGTGTTTATCGCCTCTCAAATATAAGTTTGCTTGGTGGAAACATTATGTGGTAGGTATATTAGCTGCTTTTAATAAGGCATTAAGTGGTGGAGGTTTTGGTCCTGTGACAAGTACGGGTGGTATCATCAGCGGCCTAGAATCAAAAATCTCTATTGCAACTACCACTTTTGCCGAGGTCTGCATCTGTCTTGGGGCGTTTGTTGTTTATATGTTTTTTATTGGCCGCTTAGACATAGTATTTGCATTTTCGTTATGTGTCGGTGCAGTTGTTGGGGGTGTCGTTGGTCCATATATCAGTAGTAGAGTCAGTCATCATCGACTGAGGAAATGTATAGGCATTCTTGGTATCGCATCGGGAATATGGCTATTGTGGAGGATTATGCTCTGAGTGAACTCACTGCCCAATTTCGCGAAGATAATTCCCGTTCCTATAATCAACATAAAAAATCAAATATCTTATTCCAGCAATACTGGGTCTGTTTTGGCATATCTGTAAATATGTTAAAAAAATATTATAGGGAAGCATCTCGGCAATGAAGCAAAGAATTATAGAGATGGTAGGGGCCTTGATAGAAGACTTTCCTTGAATAACTCCATATCCCCGTAAATCTCAACCTTCAGCTGCCTCCACATTCTTCGTAGCCACAATGTTGGCATCCAGACCACCCACATTTCCAATCAAAACATCTCCGATCTTTACAGGCGCATTAACCTCGAACTCGGAAATGGTGTCCATAACCTTGAACAACTTCTCTTTTGGTATTGGTTTATCGGTTTTAACGCTGATCAGAGGTATGACTCCATTACTGACTCTAATGGTAGTTGTCAATGTCCTAACTGGATTGAGCAGCTCTTCAGCAGCGTACACCTTTCCTTCCTTGCACTGAAAGCCTTCGATTCTTTTGATTGTACCATCTGAATATTCGATGATTAATCTGCAACTGATAGGGCAAATGATGCATGTGATTTCTTTTTTCATGCTATTCTACCATCACGCTTATTTCTTTTGCATCCTTGATTTCATCCTTTTTCAGTTTGACCTGTATCATCTCCGATGGATGAACCACTTTCATTGACACACTTTTCAATATCCTATCACCATCTTTGAACAATATTTCCTTATCATAACCCGGCTCCATTACCCTCATATAAATATCCACATCATCTGGGGCAATCGATTGCGGAACAACTAACCTAATGCCTTGGCACGGTTTCATTCCGATGCGGGTTTTATCTTCCAGTATACCCATAGTATAAAGCGCGGCATTCTTCCCGGCTCGGTATGCATCTTGAGTAACAAAATCCACAATATCATGCACGAGCAGCACATTGCCGCAGGCAAAAACTCCATCACATGAGGTCATGAAGTTTTCATTTACAACGGCACCACCATTTGTTTCATCGAGTATTATCCCTGCATCCTTTGAAAGCTCGTTTTCTGGTATCAAACCAACAGATAAAAGCAGTGTGTCGCACCCTATTTTCCTCTCGGTGCCTTCAATTACCTTACCATAATCATCCACCTTCGCGATGGTCACTGACTCCACCCTATCTTTACCCTCGGTATTTGTCACAGTGTGTCTGAGCAGAAGGGGAATATCAAAATCCTCCAGGCACTGCACTCTGTTTCGAATCAAGCCGCCGCAATAAGGCAGAATCTCAATCACAGCAAGAACCTCAGCGCCTTCCAAAACCAGCCTCCTAGCCATTATCAAACCGATATCTCCCGAGCCTAAAATCACCACCCTCTTCCCGATCATGTAGTTCCTAATGTTGATGTAATGCTGAGCCTCTCCAGCCTTAAATATTCCGCTGGGCCTATGACCTGGTATTTTAATCATACCTCTAGTCCTCTCCCTGCACCCCATTGCCAGAACAACGGCTTTCGCCTTGATATTATGCAGTCCATCCCTGCTTGAAACGATCAACTCCCTGTTGCTCGTCATATTGAGGACCATGCTGTTGAGCGTCACAGGAATGCCAAGACTTTCAACCTCATCGATGAATCTCTGTATGTACTCTGGCCCAGTCAAAGTCTCCTGGAAGATCTCCAGGCCAAAGCCTTCATGAATGCACTGGTTGAGTATCCCTCCCAAAGCCTCGTCTCTCTCAATTATGAGGATGTTATCCACTCCCTCTTTTTTTGCTGCTAGGGCTGCTGCTAAGCCAGCTGGTCCACCGCCTATCACTACAACATCAATGTTCTTTTTTATCATGTCTCCTCAAATCCTTAGTTTTACCGATAAATAAGTGAGAACCTTCGCCGCGAAGCGTAATGTCCTCCACATTCATCTGGCATTGTTCCTCCATGATCTTGATGATCCTAGGTTTGCAAAACCCACCTTGGCATCTGCCCATCATGGCTCTTGATCTGTATTTTATTCCAGCGAGGGTTCTAACGCCGAGGGGATTGTCAAGGGCATCCATGATCTCCTGTTTTGTAACCTTCTCGCACCTGCATAACATATGACCGTGGTTTGGGTTCGCCTCGATAAGCCTCGTTTTTTCCTCCAAATCCAGGGTATCGAATCTCTTCTTGAGCTTACTTGGCCTGAAATCATCCTTAACCTTGAGCTCCTCGGATTTGTTAATGATGCCGACTACCATCTCAGCGATGGCAGGTGAGGCACTCAGACCTGGGGATTCTATGCCCATGAGATCGATGAAACCGTGGATATTTTCGTCTTCCTCGATAACGAAATCTCCAGGCTTTTCAGAATCTGGGCCTACAAGTTTGCATCTCACACCGGCAAAGCTTTGAATGCAGGCATCTTTTAGAAGATCGTGAAGAAAGCTTTTCGCGTCCTTCAAAAGCCAATCGATCCCATCTTTTGTGGTGCTGGTATCATCTTTCTCTTCCAGATACCCCGCACTTGGCCCGATGAGGATGTTTCCTTCCAGCGTGGGGGTGAGGTGTATCCCAAGCCCTCCTGTGCCCCTCTCAGGAACAGGGTATATCAAGTGGTTTATGAGATAACTCAAATTCTTGTCGAGAATGAGATATTCCCCTCTGCAAGGGTAGACTCTATGCTTTTCTATACCCACCATCTTGGCGATCGTATCGCAGTGCAGGCCAGCACTGTTTACCACATACCTGACTTTGAACTCGCCCTTCCTTGTCTTCACCTTGAGATGATGCTTCTTTACTTGGATACCCAGAACCTCCGCATTCAAAGATATCTGGACTCCATTTTCCAAAGCATTCTCTGCCAGGGCAATGGTAAGATGATATGGAGACACTATCCCAGCGGTTGGAACCTTCAGTGCTCTCACACCGCTAATATTGGGTTCGAGACTTCTCAGCTCTGCCTTACCAATTAGCTCCAAACCCGGAACATGGTTCTTCTCACCTACTTGCCGTAGTTTCTCTAGCTCCACAACCTCATCATCATTCCTTGCAACTACCAATTTGCCGATTCTCTTAAAGTCCACACCCACCTCCTTGGCAAAGGTTGTGAATAGTTCATTTCCTTCCACGCAAAGCCTTGCCTTGAGAGATTTCGATTCTGAGTAGATACCTGAGTGCACAACACCACTGTTGGCCTTGCTCGCTCCGCCGCAGACATCGCTTTCCTTCTCCACCAGAGCCGCATTCAGTTCGTATTTGGACAGCTCCCTGGCTATTGCACATCCCACTACACCTCCGCCAATAATAAGCACATCGAACTCAGAGTCCATGCCACTGGAAAACATGTCACGATATTTATGGGTTTTGCGGGGTGATATAATTACTTATCAGTAAACTTTATTGAACTTGTATCCATTACCCTAAGAAAAAGTGGTACGATGAAAGATGAGGCTGATAACACGGAATTCTGGGCTGAGAGAAAAAAACTCCTGCACACACCGGTAAACCAGATCCAGATCCCTGAGAAGATGACTGTAAGAGAATTGATGGACAATTTTTCCACCATGTCGATACAGGCCAGAAACATCGGAAACGCTGCAAAGATTTGGGAAAAGATGTTAACTGATGAAGATAGGCCTACCATATTTTTTGGCCTTACCGGCCCCCTAATTGCAGCTGGCCTGAGAAATGTCCTCTCAGAGATAGTGAAGAAGAACATGGTTGATGTTGTGGTTTCAACCGGGGCGGTTGTCTACCAGGATTTACTCTATGCCAGAGGAGGGAAACATCATCACGGCAGCATTATCGTGAACGATAAAAAACTGAGGGAATTGAGAATCAACAGGATCTATGACGTCTTCTCAGATGATATGCTGTTCTTTGAGGCAGATGATTACGTGGATAAATACACGCAGAGCAGCATGCAACCTGGTAATTATTCCAGCAGAGAATTTCTCATGGAGCTTTCAAAGGAGATCGAGGACGAGAACTCCATTCTAAAGGCGTGTTACGATACAAATACACCGTTATTTGTTCCAGCTTTAAATGATTCCTCCATTGGCGTAGGGCTGACAAAATATTGGGCAAACAACAAGGATAAACCGAAAGTAACCATCGATTCGATCAAGGACAATTATGAGATGGTGCAGATCATCCTCAAATCGAAAAGCTCTGGTGCAGTTTATATTGGAGGTGGAGTGCCAAAAAATTTTATAAACGACGCCATAGTGATGGCCAATTTCGATTTTGGAGCCGAGGTGGAGGGGCATAAATACGCGATCCAGGTCTCTACAGCCATACCAATGGATGGTGGATTGTCTGGCAGTACATTAGGCGAGGCCGTAGCCTGGGGCAAGGTGAAGGGGGATGCAAGGAAATCCATGGTGTTTTTGGAGGCATCTATTGGCCTACCGCTATTGTACGGTTACCTTAATGCCAACAACCTTGGGTCGAAGAGATCTAGGATGAATTTTAAATTTTAAAGTTATGAGAACTCCAGGGATACGGGGAATGAGGAGGAACCTCTAGGTTTATGAATAATTAGGTTAGACACTAGGTTGAAGGTTTAAGAAGCGTTTTTAGAATGTTTTCGATGCCTTCTATAGGTTCGGAATCCCCGATCCAATCATCAAGCACCTCGCCGTATTGTTCTTCGATATTGTCAATGACACCCCTAATCTCGGCAAGGTTCCGTTTCTTCATATCCCCAGTGTGAACAATCAAAGCAAATATGTTCTCCCCCTTCTCAGCGATGAGGTACTTCCCCATTACCTTCAGCTTCTTGGGCATTGGTAATTCATCCTCCGGTGCAAAGGAATCTCTTATAAGACCCATACCTGCCAAGAGCATGCCGCTTTCTTTGACATCGTCCACTTTACCTGTAGCTTCGCTGGTGGCATGTGTAATGAAGAGGCCGGTCTTGTGGATTAGGAACACCTCATGCACTATGAACCTGCCGTTGATGACCCGATAGCAAACCAATCCTAGAATGATAATGATAAATGCAATCAATAGTACCCAGATGCCAAGATCATCGTACCAGTTAGAAGCTTTCGGCTTTATGGTGCTTATGGTGACTGAAAATGTCTGAGAGGTATTTGAAGCCCCATCGCTTACAGTAATAGTGACTGTATCCTGTTCAACACCACCTGGGTACAGGAACATTAAGAAAAAACCTGATGCATTTACGCACTGTTCGCTTACACCGCTTTGTACAGTTATTTCAAGTTCGTTCAGCTCATTGTCAATGTCTGATATATACTCACTTAGATCAAGGACCCAGGTGTCGCCCTCATTTGCCCATTGATCTGGAATTTCCCTTACCCTCGGGGCATCATTCACGGGGATAACATTGACAAGGATCGTATCCTCAACGATGGCACCAGATGGATCGGTTGCCCTAAAAGTCACCATCTCGGAACCGTACCAATCAGGAGGAGCGCTGAAGTTCACGGTATGATTCTCCGTTATGTTGATAAATATATCTGTGTAACCGTATGTAAAGAACAGAATATCGCCTTCAACATCCATAAAGTAAATGTCCAAATCAATACCATTATTCAGGTATTCATCCTCTTTGAACGAAATATCAGGTAGCCTCCACATTATCTTTGGTGGGTAGTTATCCGTAATACTTACCATGATCTCTTGGAAATTTTCATTGATACCATCCGATACCCAGATTGTAACGAGAATATCTTCACCATTTCTGCTTACAGGATAGTTGAACATGAGAATCAAATTGTCTTTACTGCTGACCCAAATGTTGCTTTGAGGCTCCGAGGTCCGAATTTGGAGGTCGTTTGAGCTATTATCTCCATCCACGATATAAGGGGAAAGATCGAAGGAATATGTGTGATTAAAGTGAACCTGGATATCTGGAACATTAGCAATAACCGGGGGATCGTTCACAGATGTTACGGTAACTACGATAGTCTCCTCTATTATGGCACCTGTAGGGTCATAGGCTCTGAATGTAACATACTCTGTGCCAAACCAATTCTCTGGTGCTATGAAATCGACTGAGTGGTCTTCATTTATAACAATTTCTAAATGTGAATATCCAGAGGCAAAAAATAGAGTATCATTGTCCCTATCCCAAAAGTAATCGTCGAGGTCAAACGCACCGTAGAGAGTGCTGTTCTCCTCTAATGTTATGTCCGGTAAGTCATCAACAAGCCTTGGAGCCCAATTGGAAGATACCAATATCGTGATAATCGAATTTCCCTCTTTTTCTCCATCGGAGATCGTTAAGGTCACTGGGATGAGTTCATCCAACATACTATGGGGATAGTAAAAAGTGGCTTCCAAGCCATCCACGGTTATATAACCGTTGCCCGAATCCGTTGTGGGCTCGGAAGTCGTAAATATCAAATCGCTTGGTTTTGTCTCCACGTCATGCACATAGGCTGTGTAATTCCAAGTGTATGGATCCTCTTCATAAATGTCTGGGTCGTAATAATGCATTATCAAATTCGGCGGGAAAGGATAAAAGTAAGGTTGATCGTTTACTGGGGTGATGTTGATCCACAAATTTTGAGAGTCAAAAGCACCGTTACTGTCCTCGAGCCATAGGGTTATCTCATCACTTCCAAAAGCATTATGGACAGGTATGAATGTCAGGTTGTTAGTTGTATTCTCCCCAACGACGGTATAAAGGGATGTGTTTTCCCCTGTTATAAACCATTTGAGCTCGGAGTCGGAATCCTCAAAATCGCTTCCATAACTGCTGAGATTCAAGTTCCAAGGGAGACAATCCTCAGTCTTGAACTGGTCGGGTACTGTTCCTAGAATAGTTGGTGGGTTGTTACCAGTATTTTGTACCGTCAATAAACCTTCAATCTCTGTCACTGTGTAATTTGCAGAGCCCTCATACTTTGCCCAAATACCATAATTGTCAGGGGTCAGATTAACGGTATAGGTTATTGACGCAACACCGCTTGCTGATGTCGTGCTGGAGCCAATAAACTCGCTGGGATCGTAGATTCCGTTCTTGTTCGTATCTATGTGAAATCCTACTTGTTCATTTACAATTGGGCCACCATCATCGTCTATTATCGTAGCATTGAGAGAAATGGTTTCTCCCTCATAGGCTGTATCACTCATGGCTGTGAGTGAAGCTTGCTTTGCATTGATAGTTAAGAGGGCTTTATCGTTTGTAACGGCATAATCTCCTGAGCCGATATATATGGCAGTAAAATTATATACTCCAGGTGCGAGATTTGCTGTGTAAATCATGGAAATTGTTCCGTCACCAAGGGCCATTCCGGTACCAACAAGCTCCCCTATCTCATAAGCTCCATTCTTATTCATGTCAATATAGAAGGCTACATTCTCGCCTGAAATGGGATTGTTATCGTTATCAAACAATGTGGCATTGAGGAAAATCTCATCGCTGAATTTTCCCATGTAATCTATTGCATCCAGAGTACCAGGTTTTGGAATGACATCAGGGGCATTAATTTCGGGGGTTTCTGATGCCCACCCTCCTAGTGAGTCATTAGCTGCAAAATGGAAGGAATATGAGGTGCCGTTATGGAAGCCTGAGGTATTGTAATAATATTCCTTGCCATCAGTATAATCAGTATCAGAGGGATCGACCTCGGTCAAATCAAAGATACCGAGGTTCGTGATGTTCACAGTGATAATACCTGGAGCATGATCGTCTAAATCTGTATAGCTCACAGTGAAGTTGAACCAAGTATCAGCAAATCCTGTATTTGGATTAACTTGATCTAATGACAGTATCGGATCTCTATTAAGCACCTCGAACTGTAATACACTGCTTTTGTTCCAATTGCTGGATGTATCGTTGACCCAGATGGTATACGAGTAAACACCGGGCTCCGTGTACGTCGCATTATAGCACCATTGATTACCGATACCTTGTATCATAGAGACATTAGTATAGCCACCTCCTGGCAAGGTGATGTTCACCAAAACGCTATTGACACCAACATTATCTGTAACGTCAGAAGTAATATTGACGTAACCACCCGCTTCTTGCGGGTCGGGAACGCTCAGTACATTAGATATCTCCGGCATAGTAGCATCCTTTATTGTAAAGTTGTGTCCAGATGAACTACTCCGGTTACCGTTTGTATTATTTGCCCAGATGACATAGTTATAGACACCCAAAATGGAATAGGAATTGTTAAAATACCACTGAGTGCCAGTACCTTGTATCATGGAGGTATTAGCATATCCTCCCCCAGGTAGCGAGATGTTCACCCAAACGCCATTGACACCAGCAACATCAACTACATCGCAAGTGATGTTTACATAGCCGCCATATTCTTGTGCGTCTGGGAAATTAACCACATTACTGATTGCAGGTCCTATAGATACCGGGTCGACGTTCGTCTCTCCGGGTGAGGGGCCGTAGGCATTGCTCCTATCTACACCAAAAGGATCTGCATAACCTGTTGCGTTCTGCCAATCTTCTGGCTGGTCTGCATCATTGCTGTCCTTGTCCCTACCTAAAGTTTGTCCATCTAAATGAAAGGCGGTATTGATGTAATCACTATCATCCCACTGTCCAACAAGTACAGCGTTATCATCATCTGTGCCTGGATCTGAACCCCATGCGATGTAATCGATAATGTTGTCATCATTATCTAGTAGAGCTAAGTCGTCATTATCCTCTAGCACATTTTTTATTGTCGTGTTCCAATAGTAAACAATAAGCTTTGGTATCAAACTCGTATTGGTAATATAATCGCTGGAACGAAAGCGGTGTAATTTTGAATTCCAATTGGCTTTGAAGATCATGCCATAGTTTTGACATGTTCCGTTTTTCCAGGCCCGAGTCAAATTGGTGATGTCCCATGAGTACCATCCATTTATCCCTGCTAAAATCGTGATGATATCCTCTATTGAAGGATCGTAATCGCCGCCATCATCGTTTATTGGCCAATCATTGGTACCATCATATGTATCCCAATCCGAACCTAATTCCGTCCAAGGAGAGATTACTCTATGAACATTTGTTACCGAATCATTATCAAGAGGTCCATCGTATTTGTATAACCAAATATGTGAATCTACTATATTTGTTGCGGGAATATTCGATATATTAAATTGTATTATGATTCTTCGATCGTTTGAACCATTTTCTATATCTATTATTGAACTTCCTCCATAATTACTATTAAAAGTCATGTCGCTTAAATAGTTATCTTTTCCTTCAGTAGCATTTGGTTGGAGAACTATCTCATTTATAATCGCTCCGTGTATATCTGTCGAACTGTTTGGGCCCGATTGCGCAAGATGGCACACGAGATACCCTCCGGCCGGGATACTTCCCGCACCGCTTAGATCAAATATATTTCCATCATTATCTGTGAGAGACCATCCAGTTAGATCCACTGCAAAAGCTTCTGCATTGTACAGCTCAACCCACTCGTAACCTACGATTTCTTCATTTCCTACGGAATAAAACGCGTTTGTAGAATTTTGATTGTTATATTCAGTGGCTATCCAGTCTGTCGACCGCATAACACCAGAAATACGAACCTCATCAATGATGCCTTCAAAATGTGCCTGCCCTGAGGGGATATTCATGGTATCAACATTACCTCCGCCTATATTCCAATCCGCGTTGAAAGTCAAATTACATGATAATGCATTATCCATCTGGCCGCCAATATCTTCTACACCATTAATATAAATTTTATTAAAAGTGTTATCGGTACCATTATGGATACATACAAAATGATACCATGTGTCAGCATCCCAACTGGTCTGAGAGGTCCATCTATAAGTATAGACATCACCCGGATTTTGTGAATTTATTTTAAAGACCAGCGCACCTTGGGACAATCCACCAGAGCCCTCATCATAATCGGTTCCTGCAAGAACAATTGCCATATTATAGTTAACATCAATGTGTTTCTCTAAAATCAGTTTTGAAGTGGATGACGATGAATTATGTGTAGAATTGAGCTTAAACCAACCGGAAAAGGTTATATTATCTTGAAAATTGAGAGTAGAATTGGCGGGTATATTTATTTTATCATCGATACCATCAAAATCGATACCACCATCGAATTTGCTGGTCACTTGGTCATCTGAGGTCATGGATGTGTTGGCCACTCCTCTATTTTCATTAGGACTGCTGTCATTGAACTGCGGAGATGGATCCGTTGGATCTTCTTTTAAATGCCAAACTGCGCTGTAATTATTTATCCATACACCTGATGCATTTGATTGATCAGCAGCATTTGGATTGCCATAATACATGTAAATAATATTGTCACTAGTAGAAGAAAGAGAAGGAATCCTCACCCATGCAACCAGTTCGCCTGTGCTGCTGTTATAGTACTCGATCTCATGATCTAGCTTCGTTTTTCCATCGGATGTGGTAAACTGAATGTCATATCCGTCTGGTCTTGCCTTGATCTGAAGATCGGAATCGATGATATTGATAAGAACTGGGAAATCCGTAAGTTCACTCATGACCTGCGAAGCGTTGATTGTTATGCTCTTCCTATACTGCCAATCGTCATCATAGGGTCCGCCAATGGGATTGAACATAACCTCATTGATAACTATGTTTGGTATTGAATAATTGATCGTGAAGGAACAGTAATCAAGATAAAAATTGTCTGCAGGGGGTGCGCCTCCATCGATCCCTCTAAACCTCACTGTAAAGTTCCCAGAGTTTAGGTTTTCTGGATTTGGCAAATTCGCGGTTTGAATCAATATTGAATCGATATCAGTATCTGCTGGACTGCTGAGAGTGTAATTTCCCATATCGTTTTCGGCTGCTTCAACTCTCCAGGTTATATTTGATAGAGCATCGGTGGTTAATCCCCAATCATCGTTTGTATAGTATCCATAATAGTATATTATATTCTTAATTTTGGAACCTACAGGGATACCTGCACTAGGAAAGGTTACCTCGATCCAATCTGCATTCGGCTCGTTAGTATCTCCGCTCTTTTCATAAAAGCCATCCCCGGGTGCATCCTCATCAAGGTTCAGGTAATCCAGGCTATCTCCATCTGAATTTTCTGCTTTATTGGGATATATAGCGTCACTTGTGTATGGATTGTAGGCCCTTGTTCCTACTATTGGATTCCCATCATCGGTGGCATTGCAGCGTTCTAGGGAGTTTTTATCCAAAGTCCCTGTATACGTGGGGTAAAGAACAGCCTGGGGCGTAAATATCGAGGCAAAAATCAATGCACAAATGAAAATCAAGCTGCCCCAAGCCGCCAACATTTCTCTGAGCCTTTTCCTACGCACCCCATTGCTATCATTCAAGGGCAGTCACCACTCACAATTCAAATTACCTTGTTCTAAGATAAAAGCTAGAGATAAAATCTGCGATATTGAATTGCTCCTTCTCATTACCATGTCCCCCAGGCCAATTAGGGTCCTTGATAATATAATAAGAATATGGTACGTATATAATATATAGACCCACAGTTCTCAGGACTGATAATTTGGTGCCGTGGTTACCAAGGTTCCTGCCTTATCGTTCGTTTCTAAAACGGAGTGTTCAACTTTCAACGCCTCAATTATCTTCTCACCCAAAACCTTGAATGCGTTTTCCACATTTTCTCCAGTCTTTGCGCTGGTGGTGAAAAAGGGGGAGTCGTTGGCTGAGGCCACCTTCTCAACCTCAGCCAATCCGAATTCTGTTTGGCCCTCGAGGTCGCTCTTGTTGGCAACGAAAACTGAGGGCATAACATGCCCTTCCACATACAATGAATCGATCCAGTCATCCAAATGTTCAAGAGTCTCATTTCTGGTAAGATCACAAACCAGCAGTGCACCTTTTGCGCCTTTAAGATATGAGGGGTGTAAAAGTTTCCTGAAACTTATCTGACCCATGATGTCCCAGATTATCAGTGTGAGATAGAAATCCTTCTGTAGCTCTGGCTTTTTTATAATAACCTTCTTTTTGGAGGTTCTGGTGCCTATGGTGAGGAGGTAATCATCTGTGAACATGTTCTCAACGTATCTGCGAATTAAACTCGTTTTACCCACTGCACCGTCTCCAAGAAGGCATACTTTTATTTTCAATGTTATGGGTTGATTCATATCATTCCTCATAGCTCTTAGTTTTGATGTAACAATGTACTCTAATCGTTGGTTTTTTTATGGACTCCCTGGCAAACATATCATATTTGAACATATAAAACCGTTAGGCTTTCATTATCATGGATGATAATCACCTAAGCATACCCAGGGATGGATTCCTCGGTTCTAATTCGATTACGGGATGTACTATTAACTTGAGGATGGTCATTAAAAACCTTATCCCATGTCTTATTAACATTTTTAAGAGCTGATGATTTTTTTATCCTCGCATAAAACCTATTTGTGGTATCACAATTAGCATGACCCATTAAATAAGAGATTGTTTCCGTCCTTTCCCCGTTATCCATAAGCATTTGTGCAAAAGAGGCTCGATAGTCCTTAATTTTAAAGGATATACCGCTCAATTCCCCTAATCTCCTTCTCATCTGATAAAATGCTTCATGGGTATAGAAATAGTTGTTTTTAGAATTTTTCACACTTGGTATTAGCGGTTTTATATTCGGTTCACCCGCTTTTTCCAGATGTTTTCGCCTTTCCTCCAGATATTCATTTACTATGGGACGAATAGGCTCGGGGATATATACAATTCTCTTACGCCCATAAGTATTTTCACCTTTAGGATGGCGTACCCAGAATGTCCATTCATTAATATTTATATCCTCAACATGGGCTAATCTCAGTTCTTGATTCCTTATGCCTGTGAATGGGAACATAAGAGTTATGAATTTGGCGACACTACCATTCCAACCTTGAATCTTCTTAGAGGCTTCATGGATTGTGTATATCTCATCAAATGTCAGTGTTTTAATCTCGTTTTTAGCTGTAAAACTCAACCCGTTTTTATCTTTTTTCTTCAATTTCTCTAATTCGAAGTTATCGCAGTATGTCAATAGATTGTTCAAAAGGCTAATGTTACCTGCCTTTGTAGATGGTTCTAATCCTATGTCGTTCATGTATTCAATATAAGCGTTGATTTCCTTTTTTCCGAATTTTTTAGGATTCAATGTGTCGATTTTTCCATCGGCCTTTAACTCTCTAAATATCTTGGCCAAATGCTTATATCTCCATCTCCACAACTCTCTGGTGCTTTTCGCTAAATTGCTCCTGTCTACGAGATACTGATTTACCTTAGCCATAAACGGGTGTCGTCCCAATCTTTCACGCTCCTCCGATTTATGGCTGTTTGCTGCCTTAGATTGCTTATATACTTTACCCTGCTTGCTCTGACTATTTTTCAATTTCCTCTTACTCTTCCGCATGGTGCATACCAGCTTACGCTATTTCTCCTGTTGTGTGTAAAAAATCCGTAAGGTTGTATCATGCGGTTTTTACACTACTCTCCCGATAAGAAAAGAGATGCCATACATTATAGTTAAAGGTTTTTCTCGGATATTTGTGATGGTGAAAATTGGTATTAGGATAACCAGGTTGATAAGAATAATCGGCATTGTTGGGAGCATGCAGTATTAGATATTTGGGAAGGCAAATTTTCTAACTAAAACCTTTAACTATTCGATACCCCATCCTATAATCATAGGTGAATTTAAGATATTAAAAGGTGGTGTTTTTGTATGACTAAAAAAGCGGTAATCTACATAAGGGTATCGACTGCTCAACAGGATAGAGGATATTCTAAAAAAGAACAAAAAGACGCCTTAGAGAGATGGGCAGAAAAAGAAGGTTATACAGTCATAGGTGAACCTTATGATGATACGAAATCAGGTAGAGAGAAAACCACGAGAGAATCTCTTAACAGGATGAAACATGATGCGGAAGGAGGCGAATTTGATGCAATATTCTGCTATCATAACGATAGATTATCAAGAAATATGAGAGAGGCCGTTGATTTAATAGACGATTATTATCACAAATATAATGTTCGGGTTTATTTCTATAATCTGAGACATATTAATATCTATACCTCAGAAGGTAAAATGATGTTGACTGATATGATGAAATATGCCGAGTATTTCGGTGAACAACACGGTGATAAAGTATCAATGGGATTAAAAAAGAAGATGGAAACAGAATGGGTTGGAAAAGCACCATACGGATACTGTGTAAAATCGGATACTGAATATTATAAGGGAAAACCAAGACAAATTGATAGTAGATTAAAAAAGAATCCTAAAGAATACAGGATTATTAAAAAGATAATGAAATTACATAAAACAGGTGAAACTGTTAGAGAGATAGTCAAAATTCTAAATGCGGATTTCGACAGAACGAGAGAAGGTAATTTATGGTACAATAGAATTGTAAAATGTATAATAGAAGCCGAAGAATCAGGAAAATATGAAAAATATCTCAAGAAGAAGGAATGATATGAACACTGATGAATTGCGGGCTAAAACTGTAAAACGCTATCGCAAAGCATTACGGCATGTTCCACCAAACAACAGAATTAAAAGAGATATTCTATCAGGCATGTTGGTTATCAATGAGGATTATGTAGACAAAGCTCAAGAATTGCAAGGAGACGCCCTTCGGGATATACTATTAATCAACTTTGGTGAGGAGGATGTCGTCGATAAAAAGATAGCCAAAGAATATCTCCATGCGAAAGGCCGTATAAATCGTCGGCAGGCGATGTTGAGGATTTATAACAGGGAGATTAGACAAATATAGGGGGTTGATACTATGACATTGAAAGACATAAAGGAATTTATTGAAACAGGTAAGTTGCTCCACTATGTAGACCAAGACATCTATATTCGGTTCTCTCGACAAATACCCTGTGACCTCATCGGATATTTTAATCGAGAGTGTGGCTTGGTAATCATGTCCGAGGCTCACAATAATGCACTTGTTAAAGTGAACTATGATAAGTGGATAGACTTGCTTAAACACTTGGATATGGGAGATGAAGTTGAATACTATGAGTGGGATGAGGATGCTGAGTAAAACTTCCCTCCTCGATATGTCTTTTCCTGTGAAGGATGACCCTCCCACCCCCACCCCCACGATTGATATAAATAAAAGGAGGTGATAAAATCTATCATGTGATTCATTCGCCAATAGCTGTAAAGAGTTTCCAAGACTTGATTAAATCAGGAATGATTACACAATGGGACACCGAATACGGTAGAACAATAAGATGGCTTGCGGAATTAGAAACTAAAAACAAAGTGCGTGTCTGTTTATCAGACCGTGATACGCATTTATTACTGTTCCATAGTTGTCCGAAAGAAGATGATATAATCATTGAAAGTCTAAAACGGCTTCAATGAGAGAGTTGATATCGTGAATTGGAGAAAACGAGAAAGAGATAGAAAGGTTAGACAATGGCTGGAAAGGAGAGAAAAAACTATCGCCAAATATAGTGAAATTCTTAAAGACTGTCCGCTATCCATCCGAAAAGCTATCTTGTCGGGAAGGCTTGTTTTAGTGGATTCTCCTTATGTAGTTGACAGTTAGAATTGTTTGAGGAAGGAAGGAAGTAATGTTGAATTGCAAAAGTAGGACTTAGAGGTGCTTCTAAACAGTTAGTAGGATTATCCCAAATATATTAACGAGAACACTATTTAGAGGGCAACAGAGGGTAGATATTTTTATAGGTAGGAATATGGGGGGGGAGGGGTAGAAAAGCCGAGATAGGCGTCGAGGTAGTGTTCTGCGTAATAATAAATAAGATAGGTGAGCATCGTAGATTATTTGTAGAGTAGTAAGCGATACGGTGATTAATTAGTGAAAGTAGAAGAAACTCGACAAATCTATATTGTAGACATTTTAAACAGTGTTATTATATAGGTATTGGTAAAAGGGATGGGGATGAGAAAAGGTATATTATGCATGGGAGAGGGGCTTCGGAGTTTAGAATAGTCTCTGCGGATAGAAAATGTTTACGATACGGTTTTCTTAC